>JAOTVO010000009.1 GCA_029863355.1 Candidatus Krumholzibacteriia bacterium | reverse complement strand
TTCCTGGACAAGTTCATGGTGGCGACCGCGTTCTCTCTCGGCCTGGCCGCCATGGCCGCCGCCTGGTACGCCGCGAGCGCCTACATGGCCTCGCGCGCCCGCCACGCGCTCGTCCTGGTCTTCGCGTCCGTGATCGGCATGCTGGGCTTCCACAGTCTGGTGGGTTTCGTTACGCTGGTCGCCATCGGCGGCGGCGTGGTTCTCCTCGCGCTCAGCGCCCGCGGCACCAGCGGCTACGCGCCGCGGGCCGGGCTCGCCCTCCTGGCCACCGCCGTGGCCGGCTTTCTCGTCATGACGCCGTACCTCTATTCGGTGATGCACCTCAAGGAGACGGAGCAGGTGATTCCGTTCGGCCTGTCCCTGCGCAAGACGGGAGGCATCGTCGTGTCGTGCGCCCTGGCCCTCGTGCTGCTGTGGCGCCAGCGGGCGTTCCTCGCGCGGCGCGACGCCACCGCGCGTTTCGTGCTCTATGCCTCGCTCTCCGTCACCGCTTTCTGCCTGGTGATCCAGCTGCCGGGTTTCAACACCTACGACAAGCTCGCCTTCTTCGTGTACTTCCCGCTGGCTGTAGTGGCCGGCTGGAGCCTCGCCGACTTCGTCGAGCGCCGGAAGACCCCGCGCGCCCGGCGCCTGTCCGCGGTGGCGGTGTCCGCCGTGTGCTTCCTCCCCGTCAACGGCCTCGCTTTCGCGGCGTGCTTCGCCACGCCACCCGCGGCGATGGTCACGCCGGACGAGCTGCGCCTGTCCGCGTGGGTGCGCGACCACACGCCCCGTGAGGCCGTGTTCATCGACGACGACGACCGCGTCGTCCTCCTGGTGACGGGGCCGCGCCGCTACTTCTGGGGGTGCATGGCCTACGCGCAGATGTGGGGGTACGACAAACTGGAGATGTCCGAGCGCTACCACGTGCGACGCGCGCTCTACGGCGACGGCGCCCTCGACGCCACCACGCTGGAGAAGCTGGGGAGCGTGTCCTATCCGCTCTACGCCGTGCGCCGCGGCGCGGACAACGCGCTCGCGCGCCACCCGCAGTACTTTGCGCCCATCGCCGATTTCGGCTCTGTCGGCCTGGTCCGGATCGACACGCACGCGTGCCGTGAAGCGGCGCGCGACCCGAGTCTGCCCACGATTTCCCGGGAGGATCTGCTCCGTGAGTCTGGCCTCTAACGAACCGGTCGACGTCACCGTCGTCATCCCCGCCTTCGACGAGGAGGAGGCCATCGGCCCCACGCTGGACGACGTGCTGGGTGCCGTGCAGCAGAGCGCGCTTGGCTACGAAGTGCTCGTGGTCGACGACGGCTCCTCCGACGCGACCGCCGCGCGCGCCGAGCGCCCCGGTGTGCGCGTGATCCGGCACCGCCACAACCGCGGCTACGGGGCGGCACTCAAGTCGGGCACGGTGGCCGCGCGCGGCCGCGTCGTGCTCTTCTACGACGCCGACAACCAGTTCGACCCCGCGGACATCGAGCGCGTGGTGAGCGAGCTGGAGTCGGCCGACGCGGTGCTGGGCGCGCGCACCGCCGGCTCCCACGCGCCCTTCTCGCGCAAGGGGGGAAAGAAGCTGCTGGGGTGGCTCGCCAACTATCTGTCGCGCACCCGCATCCCCGACCTCAACTGCGGTCTGCGCGCGATCCGCCGCGACGTGCTGCTGGACTACCTGCACCTGCTTCCCAATGGCTTCTCCGCGTCGACGACGACCACACTGGTCCTGCTCAAGGAGGGCCACGATGTCAAGTTCGTGCCGGTGACGGTGAAGAAGCGCATCGGTCACAGCACGGTCAAGCCGCTCAAGGACGGCATGGACACAGCACTTCTCGTCCTCCGCCTCACCACGCTGCTCGATCCGTTCCGGGTTTTCGGCCCGGTGAGCGCGGTGTTCCTCGTGCTCGGCATCATTCGGGGCGCCTACTACCTGCGTCTCGGAGGGGGGCTCTCGATGGCGTCCCTCTTCCTCCTCGTCACCGCGGTCCTTATCTTCTTCTTCGGGCTGCTCGCCGATCAGGTGGCGTCCCTGCGACGCGAGCGCCGTTACTCGGAGCGCAGGTAGGCGTGTGCGGAATCTGCGGCATCTACCGCTTCGGCGGCGGTGACGCGGACGCGCGCGCGTTGCACGCGATGACCGACGTCGTCGTGCACCGCGGCCCTGACGGCGAGGGCTTCCACGTGGCCGGCCCGGTCGGGCTGGGCATGCGCCGCCTGGCCATCATCGACCTCGCCACCGGCGACCAGCCGCACTACAACGAGGATCGCTCCGTTGCCGTCGTCTGCAACGGCGAGATCTACAACTACCGAGAGCTGCGCGCCGCGCTGGCGTCGCGCGGGCATACGCTGCGCACCCGCAGCGACGTCGAGGTGATCGCGCACCTTTACGAGGACCACGGCGTCGGCTGTCTGGAACACCTCCGCGGCATGTTCACAGTGGCCATCTGGGACGCGAAGGCCCGTCGCCTCGTGCTGGCCCGTGACCGTCTGGGCATCAAGCCCGCCTACTACGCGGTCACCGACGGCACGCTCCTCTTCGCGAGCGAGCTCAAGTCGATCTTCTCCTATCCCGGCTTCCGCCGCGAGGTCGACACCGAGGCGCTCCATCATTATCTCTCGCTCAACTACGTGCCCGCCCCCTACACCCTGGCCCGGGGCGTGCGCCAGCTGCCCCCGGGCGAATACCTCACCTGCGACGAGCGTGGCATCGCCGTGCATCCCTACTGGGATCTGCGCTTCCGCGCGGACGAGACACTGGGGGAGCGGGAGTGGGCGCGCAGCGTGCGCGACGCGCTGGAAGACGCCGTCGCCTCGCACCTGGTCAGCGACGTCCCCTTCGGCGCGTTTCTCAGCGGCGGCATCGATTCGAGCGCGGTGGTGGCGTTCATGAGCCGCGCGCTCTCCGAGCCGGTGCAGACCTTCTCCATCGACTTCGCGGAGGAGAGCTTCAGCGAGGCGACCTTCGCCGAACTCGTCGCGCGCCGTTTCGCCACCGAGCACCACGTGGCCACGGCCACCCCCGAGCTGGTCTCGCTCCTCGACGTGCTCGTGTGGCACGCCGACGACTGCCTGGCCGACTCGTCCATGATTCCCGTCTACCTGGTGGCGCGCTTCGCCCGCGAGGCGGTCACCATGGTGCTCACCGGCGACGGGGGCGACGAGATCTTCGCCGGCTACCCGACCTACAACGCCTACTGGGTCCGGCGCTGGTACCGCCGGCTTCCCGCGGTGGTGCGGCGCCACGTGGTGCGACGCGTCGTGGAGGCGTTGCCCGTGTCGCTCTCCAAGGTGAGCTTCGACTTCAAGGCGAGGCGGTTCGTCGAGGGCGCGGAGCTGGACGCCGAGGAGGCGCATTTCTGGTGGCGCGCGATCCTCTCCGAGTCGGGCAAGGCCGAGCTCTATACCGAGGCGATGCGCGCGTCGCTCGACGCGGCGGCCACCAGCGAGCTCTACCGCCGGTCGTTCCGCGCCGCGGACGTCGACGACGCCCTGAGCCGCATGCTCTACGTGGACACGCGCCTCTACCTGCCCGCCGACATGCTGGTGAAGGTCGATCGCATGACCATGGCCAACGCGCTCGAAGCACGCGTTCCCTTCCTCGACCACCCGCTGGTGGAGCTGGCCGCGCGCGTGCCCTCGGCCGTCAAGTTCAAGCGCCGGCGCCAGAAGTACATCCTCAAGAAGGCGCTCGAGGGCATCGTCCCGCCGCAGGTCCTGCGCCGCCGCAAGGCGGGGTTCAACGTCCCCGTAAACGCGTGGCTCGCCGGGCCTCTGCGCGAACACGCGCGCAGCGTCCTCTCGCCCGAGCGCGTGCGCGCGGCCGGGTTCTTCCGCCCCGAGGTCGTCGAGCGTATGCTCGACGAGCACACGAGCCGGCGTCGTGACAACAGCTTCCCCCTCTGGGGGCTCATGTGCTTCCAGCTCTGGTACGAGCGTTTCATCGCGCCGGAGACGATCTCGCCCCCGCGCGCAGTCGCCGAGCGCTGGGGCGTTCCCGTCGCCAGCCGCACCGAGGGGTCATGAAGCGCAAACTCGTCGTCGGCGTCGTGGCCAGCGCGGCGTTTCTCTACCTGGCCGTCCGCGGCATTGACACCGACGCCTTCGCCGCGGTCTTCCGGCGCACCAACGTCTGGTGGCTGATTCCCGCGGTCTTCTTCACCATGCTCGGACACTACACCCGCGCCTGGCGCTGGAAGTTCATGATGGCGCCGGTCAAGACCGTCACCATCGGTCCCCTGTGGTCGGCCACGGCCATCGCGTTCATGGTCAACAACCTCTTCCCGGCGCGCATCGGCGAGTTCGTCCGCGCCTACGTGATCGGCAAGCACGAGGGCGTGAGCAAGTCCGCCGCTTTCGCCACCATCGTCTACGAGCGCGTCGTCGACGTGTTCATGCTCATCGTCCTGCTCTGCTACTGTCTCTTGACCACCGAGGGGCCGGACTGGCTCGCGCGCAGCGCGCTCGCCCTGATCGTGTTCAACGTGGTGCTGCTCGCGACCCTCTACGCGATGATCCGGCGCCGCGCCACCTTCAACGCGCTGCTCGCGCGCGCGCTGCGTCCGCTGCCCCCGCGCGTGGCCGAGCGCGCGGGCCACGCCGCCGACGCCTTCGTCGAGGGTCTCGGCGTGGTCACGGACGCCCGCGCGCTCGTGCCCATCGTGGTGCTCTCGGTGGGCGTGTGGGGAAGCGCCGTTCTCGGCGTCCACTTCTGCGTTCTCGCCATGGACGTCGCCGTCCCCGCCGCGGCCAGTCTCTTCCTCATCGCGGTCATTTCGCTCGGCTCGATGATCCCCTCGGCCCCCGCCTTCGTGGGCACGTTGCAGTACGCGTGCGTGGTCGGGCTGGCCGTCTACGGAGTGGACAAGAGCACCGCCCTGGCCTTCTCGACCGTCTACCACGCCACCCAGTTCTTCCCCATCACCGCCGCCGGCGGCTACTACGCGTGGCGGTCGTCACTGCGTCTGGCCGAGGTCTCCGGACGCTCGACGCTCAATGAATCCGGGTCCGGTCCCGCCGAGCTCGCAAAGTGAACGGCGGCTTTTTCTTGATTCGGACGCCCGGTTGTGGGCTAATAGACCCATGCGCCCCCGGCGCCGGTCACGCGGCTGGGGACGCGCGCGCTCCGGAGCTCGCGGCCCGCTGGGAGAAGCCGTTGTCAGCAGCTTGGTTGCAGTCCCGGTCACACCCGCGGCGCGACGCTTCCCCCTTGATCGCCGTCTCGCCGCGTGTGGCACCGGTCTTGCCACCCCTACGGTGCACCCCGAAAGGACATTCGTGCGGATTGCTCACGTGCTGGCCATCATCGTCGCCTCGTGGACGCTGGGGCACGCCGGAACCGTCGCGGTCAAGTCGTCGGATTCGGCGGTCGAGCGCGCCCGCGCGCTCAAGGCAAGCGGGCAGCGCGTACCCAGCGCCCTCTGGCAGGCCGCGCGAGACGAGATGGCGGCGGGCCGACTGGAAGCCCTCGCCTCTCTCGACCTCGCCCCCAGTGACGGCGGCAGCAACGCCGGCAACGCCACGCTGGTCGACGCCAACCCCTACGTGGACAGCGGCACCACGGTGGGCAAGGGCAACAACGCCCTCCTGCCCTCGTGCTTGAGCGGCGGCTCGGATACCGCCGAAGACGCCTGGTACCGCCTCGTCCTCCCCTACTCGAGCCGGGTGACGTTGTGGACGACCTGCGGCTCCGGCGGCTTCGACACGCGGCTCGGGATCTTCGACAGCCTGCAGGTCCTGCTCACCTGTAACGACGATAACCCCACCTGCGCCTCCCCCTACTATCGCTCCCTGATCAGCGACTACGAGCTGCCCGCAGGGACCTACTATATCGTGGTGGATGGATACAGCGGGGCGACAGGGAGTTACGAGCTAAACCTCGAGTGGATCATCAGCCCCGGTGCCTGCCAGGGCGGCTCCGATCCGACCAACGCCGAGGTCATTACCGCCGTGCCGCTCACCGCGACGGGCAGCACCATCGGGGCCTGCCACAACTTCGGCATCGACTGCGAGTTGGGCGGTGCGGGAGACGACGAGGACTACTGGTACACCCTCTCCCTGGACACGACCGTGTTCATCGACGTATGGACCACGTGCGACGGCGCCAGCATCGACACGCGCCTGGCCGTGCTCGACACCGAGTTGAACGCCCTCTACTGTAACGACGACGACCCCGCCTGCGTGACGGGACAGTCCCGCATCGAGCACGCGTTCCTCTACGCGGGCGACTACTTCATCGTCGTCGAAGGCTCCTATACGGCCAGCGGGCCCTACACGCTCAACCTGGATACCACCGTGGTGACGCCGGATTCGAACACCGCGCTCCTGCCCGACATCATCGTGCGCGAGAGCGACCTCTACGACCACGACATCTCCACCACGGTCTCCCCCGGTCGCACGCACCTGCGCCTCTCCAACGGAACGGCCAACATCGGCCCCGGTAAGCTCTATTTGTATGGCACCGGGGTGGACAACGGCGACGGGACCGAGAACATCCTGCAGCGCATCTACTCGTCCGAGGGCGGCTATTACGACCGCACGGCGGGCGCATTCACCTTCCATCCCACGCACAACCACATCCACGTCGAGGACTGGTGCGAGTACCGGCTGCGGGAAGTGCTGCCCAACAACGGCGTGGGATTGGTCATCGCCAAGGGACAGAAGACCAGCTTCTGCATCCTGGACCTGCAGGTGTACGACAGCTCCATACCCGGCTTCAACCCGTCGGGACAGTTCCTCAGCTGCGGGTCGACCGTGCAGGGGCTCTCCGTCGGGTGGATCGACGTGTACAGCAAGGGACTGCCGGGGCAGAACATCGACATCACGGACGTGCCGCCGGGCACGTACTGGCTGGAATCCTCCGCGGACCCGCTCAACACCGTGCTCGAGGCGGACGAGACCAACAACGCGTCGCGCATCAAGGTCACGCTGGGCGGCGGCCCGGCCATCAACCCCGATCCCTTCGAGCCCAACGAGACCCGCGCCGCGGTCGATAGCCGTCCCCCGGGCGGCGTCAACAGCCCCAACCTCGGCCCCTGCAACCCCGAGCGGCTCGTCGCCGACCTCACGATGCACGTTGCCGGTAACGACGACTACTTCAAGTTCTACATGAACGACACGGGCACGACGGCGGACTTCGTGCGCATCGACTTCAACAGCCTCGACGGAGACCTGGACCTCTACCTCCTCGACGAGGCGGGCGTCCCGCTCGACTCGTCGGTTACCAACTCGGGCACGGAGATGATCTCGCTTTCCGGTCGCCCGGAGGGCTGGTGGTACGCGCGGGTCGTGGGCTTGGCTACCACGATCTCCAGCTACTCGCTGCGGGTCAACCCGTCCGCCAACTCGCCCGCGTACGTCACCGTGACGGCGCCGCCCGAGGGCACGGCGTGGCTCATCCAAGGGGTGGACATCTATACGGTCACGTGGACGGTGAGCAACCCCGATTCGGATCTAACCTGGGTGTCGATCTACGCGAACACCACGCCGGCACTGGACGGCAACGAGTTCCTCCTCCCCACCACGCTCTTCACGCCGGGCGATCAGGGCTTCGCCATCATCAACACCGCCTACCTGGGCCTGGGGTACTACTGGTTCTACGCGAAGATCACCGACGGCGGGAGTGCCACGGGTAGCTGGTCGCCGGGAAACCTCCGCATGCTCGACCCGGCGACCGGCGTCGATCCGACGACGCCTGTCGTCGCGTCCACGCGCCTGCACGCGGCGGTTCCCAACCCGTTCAACCCTATCACGCGCCTGCGCCTGGATCTGGCGCACGACGCGCGCGTGGCGTGGGCCATCTACGACGTGCACGGGCGCCTCGTGCGCACGCTCGCGGCAGGTCCCCTCGCGGCCGGCGTCCACCACCGCACGTGGGACGGCACCGACGGGCATGGACGCCCCGTGGCCAGCGGGGTCTACTTCCAGCGGGTTCTGATGGCCGGCGGGGCCCCGCTCACGGGCAAGCTCGTGCTCCTCAAATAGGTCGGTCAGTCCCCTCCCAGCGCTTCGCGCACTTCCCCCACCACCATGGCCGCCAGGCGGGCGATCATCTCCTCGCCGTGCGCCCGCGTCGCCGCCGCCGGCCGTCCCGCGTAAGCGCGCGCGAGTCCCATGGCGACGAAGTCGCCGACGCCGGACGCGAGCTTCTCGGACAGACTCACCGGCACCTCGGGCAGGGCGGCGAGCGACCCCTCGTCTACCAGCTCCGGAGCCGCGGCGAGCAAGATCGACGTCTCGTACTCGCCCGCGTGGCAGGCGCCGCTCTTGAACTCGTCCGATAGCGTACGCGCCCAGCGCCGGTCCACCGGACACGCCACCGAGGCCTGCGCGCCGGCAAGCCCCGCGATCGCGGCACGCACGGCCGCCACTTGCGCGGGCTCGAGGTGATTGTTGACCAGACAGACGTGCGTGAAGCCGTCGCGCAACAGCCCTTCCACCACCGCGCCCAGAAAGGCGCTCAGCGCGTCCGCCGACACGGAGACGGCGCCCGCAAAGGCCGACGCGCATTCGGTGACGCCGTAGGGCACGCCGGGCGCGACCAGCGCGCGCAGGCCGTGCCCCGAGAGCCCCTTGGCCGCCGCCACGCACGCCGCCGTCGAGATGATGGCGTCGGTGACCAGGGGCAGGTGCGGGCCGTGCGGCTCGATCGCGCCCACGGGGACCAGCGCCACCAGAGTCGCGCCCTGGGCGCGCAGGCGCGCCACCTCGTCGGTCGTCGTCGCGCCGAGGTCGTACGCGCGCGGAATCATGCCGCCGGGTTCTCCCCGCGGTGCTCCCGCTCGATGAGCCGCTTTCGGTCCACCTTGCCCCGATCGTTGCGCGGGAGGTCGTCCACGAAGACCACCCACCTCGGGTACTTGTGCTTGGACAGGCGCGCTTTCACGTGCGCCTGCAACTCGGCGCCCAGGGCGGCTCGCGCCGCCGTGTCGGCGACCGAGCGCCCCTCGCGCGTCACGACGAACGCCTTGGGCTTGGTCAGCCCCGCCTCCTCCGCCGGAATCACCGCCGCCATGGCCACCGCTTCGTGGTCCATGAGACACTCCTCGATTTCGAGCGGTGCGACCCAGATGCCGCCGCTCTTGAAGAGGCTGTCGGCGCGCCCCGAAAACCACAGGTAGCCCTCCGCGTCCATCGCGAACAGGTCGCCGGTGCGGCACCAGCGACCGTGGAAGGTCTCCCACGACTTGTCCCGGTCCTGGAAGTAGCCCAGCGCCACGCTGTCGCCGCGCACCCACATCACCCCGGTCTCCCCGCGCGGCACCTCAGCCTGCCCCGGCACCGACGCGTCCGCGGGCAGGATGCGAATCTCGTAGCCCTCCACCGCCCGGCCCAGCGAACCGGGTCTGACGTCCCCGGGGCGGTTCGCGGCGTAGATGTGGAACATCTCCGCCGAACCGATCCCGTCGTAGACGTCGGCGCCGAAGCGCGAGACGAAGCGCTCGAGGAGCGCCGGCGGGAGCGCCTCTCCCGCGGACAGGTGGAAGCGCACCGAGGAGAAGTCCAGGCGCGCCGCGCCCACCGCCGCCTGCGCGTCGTCGTGGTCGAGGAGCTTGGCCATCATGGTGGGCACGTTGGTGACGACCGTCGGACGATACCGCGCCACGGCGCCGGCGAGCGTCTCCGCCGTCGGGCGCTCGGAGTAGAGGCACGTGGTCGCGCCCACGGCGAAGGGGAACATCAAGTTGGTGCCCGTCGCGTAGCCGAAGTAGAGGCGGGGCACGCTCACGGTGACGTCGTCGCGCCGGTAGCCGACGGTGCGCTTGGCGTAGCACTCCGTGTTGAAGGCGAAATCCCGGTGGGTGTGGAACGCCGCCTTCGCGCGCCCCGTCGAACCCGACGTGAAAAGCCAGACGGCGACGTCGTCCCGGTGCGTCGCCGGCGCCGCCGGGGCGCGGTGCTCGGCGCCGCGTGCGAGGGCCTTGGACATGGGAACCACGTCGAAGGCCGCCCCACGCCTGGCCGCCGCCGCGTCGGCGTGGGCGTCGCAGTCGCCCCCCGTCTCCGTCTCCGGCACCAGAATCACGGCGCGCACCAAGGCGCTCTCGCGCAGAGCGGGCGCGAGCGCCTCGGCCACGCGCGGCACCGTCACCAGCACCGAGCAGCGCGAATAGGCGACCACGTGGGCGAGGTCGTCCGCGGGCGCATCGGGGTTGCCCATCGCCACCACCGCGCCGTGCGCGAGCGTCGCGAAGAACGCCCAGGCGAAGGGCGGCGTGTCGGGAAGCACGATGTAGACGCGCTCTTCGCGCCGAACGCCGACGGCGGAGAAGTATCCCGCCAGCGAGCGGGTGCGCTCGGCGACCTCCGCGTAGGTGTACGCGCGCTCGCCGTAGCGGATCGCGCCCTTTTCCCCCAGCCCCTCGCGCAGGCGGTCGAAGAGGTAGTAGTCGGCGAGGTTGAACGTGTCGGGAAACGACGGCAGGGCGGTCATGCGCGCTCACGCCTCCGGTACGACGGCCGTTGCCTCGATTTCCACCTTGGCGCCTTCTTCCACCAGGCCGGCGACCTGCACCAGCGTCATGGCCGGATAGTGCGCACCCATCACGGCGCGGTACGCCTCTCCGATCTCGCTTTGCTGGGCGCGGTACGCGTCGAGGTCGGTGACGTACCACGTCATGCGCACGACGTGCTCTGCCTCGGCCCCGGCGGCGGCGAGCACGGCGCACACGTTCTCCAGCGCCTGCCGCACCTGCCCGGCCATGTCCGCGGCCACCATCTCTCCGCGCGTGTTCCAACCCACCTGCCCCGCCACGAAGACCGTCTCTCCGCGCGCCTTCACGCCGTTGGCATAGCCACGCGGGCGTGGCCAGCCCTCCGGGTGCACGATCGAACTCACGAATCGCCTCCTTCGCTCAGGGTCTCGCGGGCCACGACGAGCCGCTGGATCTCGCTGGTGCCTTCGTAGATGCGCAGGGGCCGAATGTCCCGGTACAGGCGCTCGACCGGATGTCCGGCCACCACGCCGAGGCCGCCGAAGAGCTGCACCGCGCTGTCGATCACGCGCTGGGCCGCCTCGGTGGCATAGAGTTTCGCCATCGCCGAGTCCCGCGTCACGCGGCCTCCCGACGCGTCTCGCCGCCAGGCCGCTCGGTAGACCAGGAGCGCGCTCGCGTCCACGTCGCACGCCATCTCCGCCACTCGCGCCTGGGTCATCTGGTGTTCTCCGAGCGGCCGCCCGAAGACGACGCGCTCGCGCGCCCAGGCGACCGCCTCCGCCAGCGCGCGCCTGGCCATGCCCAACGCCGCGGCGCCCACGGTCGCGCGAAACACGTCGAGCGTGGCCATGGCGACCTTGAAGCCGTGGCCCGGCGCGCCCAGGAGGTTCGCCGCCGGCACGCGACAGCCGTGGAGGGTGATGGTGCCCAGCGGGTGCGGTGAGATCACTTCGATGCGCTCGCGCACCGAGAGCCCGGGCGCGTCGCTCTCCACGAGCAACGCCGAGAGTCCGCGCGCACCTTCCGCCTCGCCACTGCGGGCGAGCACCACGTAGAAGTCCGCGATCCCCGCGTTGGAGATCCACGTCTTCTCCCCGTCGAGCACGTAGTCCGCGCCGTCGCGCACGGCGCGGGTGGCGATCGCGGCCACGTCCGAGCCGGCCTGGCGCTCGGAGATAGCAAAAGCGGCGATGGCCCGGCCCCCGGCCACACGCGGCAGATGCCGCGCGCGTAACGCGTCGCTGCCGAAGAGCGTCAGGGGCGCGCTGCCCAGGCCCTGCATGGCGAACGCAAAGTCGGCCAGCGCGGAGCGCTGCGCCAGCGCTTCCCGGATGAGGCAGAGCGTGCGCGCGTCGAGGCGGTCGCGCGCGCCCCCGTACGCGGTGGTCACCACGTGGCGCAGCCACCCGCCCTCTCCCAAGGCCCGGACCAGACCCTGGGTGGCGGCGTCGACGTCTTCCGGTTCCGGCCCTTCCGCGTGGGCCGCCGCCCACGCCTCGATTGACGCGGCCAGCGCGCGATGGTCGGCGTCGAAGAACGGCCAATCGAGGTGCGCACGGGCCGACATCAGTCCCCCTCGAAGCGCGGTTTGCGCTTGGCGGAGAACGCCTCGTAGGCGCGCCGGAAGTCGTTGGTCTCCATGCAGGCCGCCTGCGCCTCGGCCTCGGCCTCGATGGCGCGTACGAGGTCCATGTGCCATTCGGCGACGAGCATCTTCTTGGTCATGGCGTGCGCGCGTGCGGGCCCGTGGGCGAGCGAGCGCGCCAGCTCCGCCGCGTGCGCCTGCAGTTCCTCCGGCGCCACCAGGCGATTGAAGAAACCCGCAGCGTACGCCTCGCTCCCATCCATGGCCCGCCCCGTGTAGAGGAGTTCCGCCGCGCGACCCTGGCCGATGATGCGGGGCAGCATCGCGCACGCCCCCATGTCGCATCCGGCCAGCCCCACGCGCACGAAGAGAAACGCGACCTTGCTGCGCGCCGTGCCCGCGCGCAGGTCGGATGCCATCGCAATGGCCGCCCCGGCGCCGGCGCAGACCCCATCCACGGCGGCCACGACGGGCTGCGGGCACGAGAGCATGGCGATGACGAGGTCGCCCGTCATGCGCGTGAACTCGCGCAACCCCCGAGCGTCCCGCTCGAGGAGGGGCCCGATGATCTCGTGCACGTCGCCGCCCGAGCAGAAATTCTCCCCCCCACCGGTGAAGACCACGGCGCGCACGTCCTCGGCCTGCGGCAGTCGGCGGAAGGTATCGCGCAGCTCGGCATAGGAGTCGAACGTGAGCGGGTTCTTGCGCTCGGGCCGGTCCAGCGTGATCGTCGCCACGCGGTCCTCGACCCGCCACTGGAAATGCGCCGGGCGCCACTTTGCAGCTATCATCTCTTGTGGCTCTCCCTTCCCTCTTCGCGACCGTCGATCACGACCGCCTCGCCGTTGACGTCTCCGCGCGCGCACAGCCGGGCGACGCCAGCCGCCACCTCTTCGGCCCGCAGCAGTCGCCCGCCGCGATTGGCCCGCGCGTATTCCTCCATGACCGCTTGCTCGTCACGCCCGGTCCGCTCGGCCACCCGTGCGGCCGACGCCCGCAGCAGCGGCGTATCCGTGTACGCCGGACACACTGCGTTCACGGTGACGCCACTGCCCGCCACCTCGGCCGCCAGCGCCCGCGCCAGGCCCACCACCCCGTGCTTGGCCGCGGAGTACGCGGAAACGTAGCGGTAACCTTCCACGCCCGCCGCGCTGGACACGTACACGATCCGCCCGTAGCCGGCGGCGATCATCTCGCTCAGGGCCTGTTGCGTGCAATGAAAGCACCCGTCGAGGTTGACCGCCATCATCCGCCGCCACATGGCGATGTCGGTGCGCCCAATGGGCGCCGACTCCGCCGCGCCCGCCGCGCACACGAGGATCGATACGGGGCCCAGGGCCGCGCGCGCCTCGGTGAACGCCTGCGACACGGCCGCCCAATCGGTCACGTCAGCGACCGCCGCGAAGGACGCGACCGGGAATGCGGCCGCCAGCTCGCGCGCCGCCGAGCGCAGCACGTCGGCGCGCCGCCCCACCAGCGTTACCGCGGCGCCCGCGCCCGCCAGCGTGTGCGCGATGGCGCGGCCGATGCCGCTCGCACCGCCGGTGACCAGCGCGTGGCGCCCCGCCAGCGCGTCCTTTGGCGTTTGCGCAGCCATGCCTCAGATCGGCCCCGTTTCGCGCGAGCGCCGCGCCAGCGTTTCCAGCTGGCGCTTGCCCGCGAGGTACTGATTGGGCCAGGCGATGTCGCTGTAACCGAGCTGCGCGGCCGCACGCAGGGTCCACTGCGGATCCCAGAGGTGCGCTCGGGCCAGGAGGCAGAGGTCCGCGCGCCCGGCGGCGACGACGCTGTTGACGTGGTCGGGCTCGTAGATGTTGCCCACGGCCATGGTGGCGATGCCCGCCTCCAGGCGGACGCGCTCGGCGAACGGCACCTGAAACATGCGCCCGTAGACCGGCTGCTGCTCCGGCGTCACCTGTCCCGCCGAGACGTCGATCAGATCCGCCCCCTGCGCGGCGAGCATGCGCGCCACGGCCACCGCGTCGTCGGCGGTCACGCCGCCGGGCGTCCAGTCGGTGGCCGAGATGCGCACGGACACGGGGCGCTCCTCGGGCCACGCCGACCGCACCGCTTCCAGCACCTCGAGGGGAAAGCGCATCCGGTTGGCCAGCGAGCCCCCGTAGGCGTCGCGGCGCCGGTTGGTCAGGGGCGAGATGAAGCTGGACAGGAGGTAGCCGTGCGCGCAGTGCAGCTCCAGCCAGTCGAAGCCCGCCGCGGCCGCGCGCCGGGCCGCGGCGACGAACGCGTCGCGCGCCGCTTCCATATCGGCGCGGGTCATCTCGCGGGGCGTCTGGTTGCGCGGGCGCCACGGCAGCGGCGAGGGCGCGACGAGCGGCCAGTTGCCGTCGTCCAGCGGCTCGTTGTCGCCTTCCCACTCCACCTTGGTCGAGCCCTTGCGCCCCGAGTGTCCCAGCTGCATGGCGATCTTTGCCCCCGAGTGCGCGTGTACGAATTCGACGATGCGGCGCCAGGCCGCGGCCTGGGCGTCCGTGTAGAGCCCGGCGCATCCGGGGGTGATGCGCCCTTCGGCGCTCACGCACGTCATCTCGGTGAACACCATGGCCGCGCCGCCGAGCGCGCGCGCGCCCAGGTGGACCAGGTGGAAGTCGTTGGGCACCCCGTCCTCGGCGCTGTACATCGCCATGGGCGAGCAGACCACGCGGTTGTCCAGGCGCAGGCCGCGCGCCTCGAAGGCCACGAACATGGGAGGTATCGGATCGCGGTAGCGGCGGCCCGTCGCTTGCTCGGCAAACCACCGCTCGTAACCCTCGAGGTATTCGCGGTCGCGCGCGCGCAGATTCTCGTGGCTCACGCGCTGGCTGCGCGTGATCAGCGAATAGGCGAGCTGCTCGGGCGGCAGCTCCGTGCGCGATGCGACCTGCTCGAACCACTCCGTGCTGTTGCGCGCCGCGTTCTGCAGGCGCAATACCTCCACGCGCCGCTCGGCCTCGTAGCCGGAAAGCGCCGTGTCCAGGTCACCGTGCGCGTGCAGGGCCTCGGCGAGCGAGATGGCGCTCTCCATGGCCAGCTTCGTCCCCGAGCCGACAGAGAAGTGCGCCGTGGCCGCGCTGTCGCCCAGCAGAACGACGCGCCCGTGGTGCCAGCGCTCGCAGCTCACGCGGGGAAAGTTGAGCCACACCGCCGAGCCGCGCTGGTGCTCGGCGTTCGAATGCAGCCTTTCGCCCTCGAGGCGGCGCGCGAAGAGCGCCTCGCAGAACGCGATTCCCTCCTCCTTGGACATGCGCTCCAGTCCGTCGGCCCGCCACACGTCCTCCGGCGTTTCCACGATGAACGTGCTCCACTCCGGATCGAAGGGATAGCAGTGTGCCTGGTACCAGCCGTTCTCTGTTCGCTCGAAGTAGAACGTGAAGGCGTCGAAACGCTTGCGCGTTCCCAGCCACACGTACTTGCAGCGGCGCACGTTTATGTCGGGGCGAAAACGGGCCGCGTGGCGCGCGCGCGTCGCGCTGTTGACCCCGTCGGCGGCGACCACCAGGTCGGCGTCCGCCTGCTGGTCGTCGCTCGCTTCGCGCTCGAAGACGATCTCCACGTCGAGCTCGCGCGCGCGCGCGGTGAGGATGTCGAGGAGGCGCTGCCGGGCGATCCCGCAGAAGCCGTGCCCGCCGGAGCGGATCACGCGTCCCCCCACGTGCACGTCGATGTCGTCCCAGTGGATGAAGCGGGCGGTGATCGCCTCGTAGGTGGTGGCGTCCGCCTCGCGCAGCCGCTCCAGGGTGCCGTCGGAAAAGACGACGCCCCACCCGAACGTGCTCCCGCGCGGGTTGCGCTCGAAAACGGTGATGTCGTGCCGGCGGTCGCGGAGCTTCATCTGGATGGCGAAGTAGAGCCCCGCGGGGCCGCCGCCGATGACGGCGATGCGCATGGAGAACCCCCGACGCGGTGGAAGCCAGCGGAAGTCTAGCGGAGTCGCCGTTGCCTGTCCAGCAACCTGTGCGCCGCCGCGGCGCTCATCGCTTGATCGTGCGCAAGAACGCCTGCACCTCGGGGATGGCGCCCTGGTAGATGAGGTACCCGTTGTACGGTTCGCGGTCGGTGATTTCGCCCGCGATGGGGGTGAGCATGATGCGCTCGACCTCGGCGCGGTCGTCGGACTGGCCCAACGCCCAGCAGAGCTTCATATAGGCCACTTCCGGGAGCATGTTGGCCGCGGGCACCACGCCCAAACCCATGATCTCGCGGCCGGTCTCGTAGACGTACATCTGCACATAGCCCCAGAGGGTCTGCACGGTCATGTAGATGTGCACGCCCGCCTTGGCCGCGCGCTCCAGCGCCGGATAGAGCGGCCGGTTGACGTGGCCCAGGCCGGTGCCGGCGATGACGATTCCCCGGTAGCCGGCGTCCACCACGGCGTCCACGATGTCCGGTCTCATGCCGGGATAGTAGTAGAGAATCGTCGCCCTGTCATCGAAGGCCGTGTTGACGGCCACCTCGCGGTCGTCGCGGCGCGGTTTGAAGTCGTCGCCCAGGTGCGTGAGCCCGCGCTCGTCCACCATGGCCAGGGGCACGTCGCCGATGGTCCGGAATGTGGAGCGGTAGCTCGAGTGCATCTTGCGCACGCGCGTCCCGCGGTGCAGGAGGTCGTACTGGTCCGACGTCGGTCCGAACATGCACACCATGACCTCGGCGATGTCGCCCAGGGCCGCGGCGCGGACCGCGTTGATCAGATTGATGGCGGCGTCAGAAGACGGACGGTCCGAGCTGCGCTGCGAGCCCACCATCACGATGGGCACGGGCGGGTTCTGCACCATGAAGCTCAGAATCGCCGCCGTGTGGTGCATGGTATCCGTGCCGTGCCCGATGACGATGCCGCTGGTGCCCCGCGCGATCTCCTCCCCGATGCGGCGCGCGAGGGTGATGTATTGCTCCGGGCCCATGTTCTCGCTGAAGACGGCGAAGAGCTTCTCCGTCTCCAGGTTGCAGATGTCCGCCAGCTCCGGCACCGACCCGTAGAGCTCGCCGGGCGAGAACGCCGGGATCACCGCTCCGGTGCGGTAGTCGAGGCGGCTGGCGATGGTCCCGCCCGTGCCGAACAGCTTCACGCCGGGCTTGCCCGGATCGACGGGAAAGGACTTCTCGGGGATCTTGTAGCGCGCCTCGCGGCGGCCGTGCTCCTCCATGGAGCGAATCGTATCCGCCGCCAGGCCGATGTTGTAGCCGTTGCCCAGCTTGAGCACGACGTGGCGCGCGTCCGCCGTCTCCGAGCGCGGCAGCACGAGCCCGGTGAAGCTGCCGCGGTCCGTCTCAACGACCACGTCGCTCCAGACGGCGACGCCGTTCGCCTTGAGAACGGCGAGGGCCGGGTCGCGATAGCCCTTGTAGCGCTCGTCAGCCACCGCGCGCCTCCCGGCCCGAGCGCGCGTCGGTGCCGCGCGCGCCGAGCGCCGCGCGAAGCATCTCGGCCACGTCGCTGCCCGGCACGCGCCCCCGCAGCCGCGCCATCAACCGTCCCATGAGGAAGGCCTGCGTCTTCTCCGGGCGCCGCATGGACCCGGGAGCGAACGCCGCCACCTCCGCTTCCACTTCGGCGCGCGCTTCGCCCGCGCCCAGGGGCGTGAAACCCAGCGCGCGGAGCGCCCCTTCGACGCCGCTCTCCTCCCGGTCGGCGAGCCAGTGCAGCGTGGGCTCGATGCCCTCCCGCGCCACGCGCCCGCGCGCGTGCGCGGCGAACACACCGGCCACGGCCTCCTCGTCCATGCGCACCACCGGCAGGCCGCGCCGCCGCCAGGCGCGCATGCGCTGCACGAGGAGTTGCGCGGCCACGCCCGCCTCCGTGCCCTCCCCCACCACCCGGTCGAAGAGGGCCGCGGGCGGCCCCAGCGAGAGCGCGGCGACCACGTCCTCCGGCAGCCCCGCCGCCGCGTAGCGCGCCTCGCGCGACCAGGGCGGCTCGGGTACACCCCGCCGGATGCGCTCGACGCGCTCTTGGGCCAGCGCGATGGGCGGCAAGTCGGTGTCGGGGTACATGCGCTCGGGCCCGGGCAGTATGCGTTCGAAGCCCGTCGTGCCGTCGCGCAACGCCTGCCGCGTCTCGCGCGGCACCCCTTCGGCCGCCTCGCGCGCGCGGATCGTGACCTCGCTCGCCGCCGTCTCCGCGTCGCGCCGCGGCCCCCACACCACCACCAGGGCGTCCTCCGCCCCGGCGCCGGTGGCCTGGCGCAGCTGCCGCCAGTCCTGCGCCGACAGGGTGTCAGAAGGGGCATCCGAATGCGCCATGTTGGGCAAGACCGTGAGGCAGGCGATCACGCGCACGCGATCCGACACCTCCTTAGCGAAGATCGTATCGGGCTGCGTCTTTTCAATCAAGATTCCCGCGAAGCCGTGCAGACGCACGCAGCGCACTTCCCCACCGGCCGCGAGCACCTTGCGCAACGGCTCGTACGTCGTAGGTGCAAGGAGACGGGTGACGTCCTGGGTGCTCGCCGCGAACGTCTCCGGCGTCACCCCGCGCGCGTGCAGGATGCCGCGAATGCGCAGGAGATTCCACTGGCGCATCGCCTCGTTGTGCACGAGCAGCGGGATGCGCTTGAGACTCGGCACCCCCTTGATCTCTATGCGCGTGCTCCCCTCCACGCTCACGTTCACGTCCTGCCGCGTGGCCCCCATCCCCGTGCGCACCTTTCCCGTCGCCCGCAGCAGCCGCCGCAGGATCTCGCCCACCTCGGCCACTTCCTGCGGCGTGTGCATGTCCGGGTAGGTCACGGGCTCGACGAGCGGCATCCCCAGACGGTCGGTGAGATACACGCGCTCGTGCCCCGCGTCGGATACCTCGCGGCACGAATCCTCCTCCAGCCCCAGCTGCGCGATGCGGATGCGACGGCCGCCGTAGGGAATCCACCCGTCCACCCCCACTATCGTGGTGCGCTGGAAGCCGGTCGGAATGCTCCCGTCCAGGTACTGCTTGCGCGCGATGTGCAGCTCGTCGACCCGGTTCAAGTTGAGGAGCATGGCGATCTCTACGGCGATGTCCAGCGCTTCTGGATCCATGGTGAACGGCGGCGTATCGTCCATCTCGTACGTGCACACCGTGTCGCGATGGAGGCGGTAGACGATGTCCTTGCGCGTCTTGAACTCCATGAGGGCGGTGCCGTCGTACTCTCCCAGCTCGGAGAGCGTGGGACGCATGTGACGGAGAATCTCCGCGTCGTAGTCCGGGCTGTAGCGTCCGGCGGGACACCGGCAGAAGAGCTTGCGCCGCGTAAAGAGCTGCTGGTGCACCTCGAGGCCAGCGCGCAGGCCGACTTCGGCGTAGTCCGCCGGCGTCATCTCGTCGAAGGGCTTGAACACGGCCATAGTGGAAGGGTCCCCAGGGACCGCGGGGAAGGCTGCGATCGCCCTACTCTAGCCGTGCCCGCCCCGCTGCGCAAGGGCTTTCGGCCCCCGAGGGCAGGGTACTTGACGCCGTGGTCTTTTTGTGGTACAAAACGCTGGTACCGGGTGCGCAGGAGAAACCCGCGGCAGGGCAAGCCGCGCTCAGGGGGGTACCTTCTGCAAGACTCGCAGTGGCCAGGCGACTCATGCGCACGATAACGGACGACTCCGCCTATTGCACCCTCGGGTATCGCTTTGCTGTACCCTCGATATCCCGCGCCGTTTTTCCACACATCTTGCCGCCCGATCTCGCAACGCATAGCGCACCCGCCACGCGTGTATTCTCGGTGATGCGCCGCCTCTGACCCGGCTCCGGCCCGGCGGGGCGGTATCTTCTTTCGGCTTTTCTGGCAGGAACGGTCGCCCCTTTGCGCGGATGGGCATCATGCCCGCCGCGCCCGGTCCGACCCGTCCCCGCCATCAAGGAGGGAGCAATGAACCGGCCCAGGATGGTTTTCGCCTTTGCGACGCTCATCTTCGCCCTGGCCGCCCTGCCCGCACTCGCCGGTGACGGCGACGTCTACCTCTACGACGACGCCGTCACGGGCGAGGTGGACCTCGGACGCTACCTCTCCACCGGAGAGGTCTTCGTGTATGACGGCCTGGGCGCCCTTTGCCGCATCGAAGAGGGCCCGGCGCCCGATCCGTACCCGGCGATCCACGTGTGGGAGCCGGGCTTCGAGCGCTTGGGACCGTCGAGTGCCGATCCCGACGGCATCCGCTTCATCAATCTCGGAATGTTTTGGGTCCAGAACAAGCTCGCGCTCGTTCTGTGGAAGATCCAGATCCCCAACGCCACCGAGCGCCTCGCCGGCGAGTTCGACGAGGACCTCACGCTCTCGATGTGGGTCGACTGGGACGAGAACGAGGCGTGGGATCCCGGCGAGCTGATGGTCCGCAAGGACCTGAACCTGCAGGGTATGGTCCCGGATGGTCATGACACCGTCCGCATCTACTATCTCTCGGCGTTCCGCGTGCCCGACATCAACGCCCTGATGCAGGCCACGTGGGGTCGGGGGAACTACGGGGTCAACACACTGCACAAGCTGTGGGTTCGTGGGACGCTGGCCTGCGACGATCCTGACGCCAGCCCCGACGGCGAGCAGCTCTTCGGAGAGGTGGAGGATTATCTGGTCAGCTACCTTGCACACAAGAAGAAGGACCACAAGAATTAGTGGCAACCCATGAACGCACTATTGAATAACCAAAGGAAAGAAGGCCAGTCATGACAAGCAGCTTGAGAATCCTGACGGCCGTGGCGGTGTGCATTGGGTTGCTGGCCCTCCTGCCCCCGGCGCTCCAGGCGCAGGCAGACCAGAACGCGCTCGACGCGGGCAAGGTCTCCGGCGAACTGCGGGCGCAGCTGGAGCAGGCAGCTCCCGATGAACTTCTCACGGTCATTGTTCGCATGCGCGGAACGGTCGACCTCAACGCCGTCCAGGGCAAGCGCGATGCGGTGTTCAGCCGCTTGCGCGCCAACGCCGCGCAGACCCAGGCCGCTTTGGTGACGGAACTCCGTCGCCCCGATCGCGCGGCCAAAGTGGGCGTGATCCGGC
>JAOTVO010000207.1 GCA_029863355.1 Candidatus Krumholzibacteriia bacterium | reverse complement strand
CGCGCGACGAGACCAACTCACCGCTCTCGAGCGACCTGGGCAACAGCGACACCCGTTTCCTGCTCGGCTACGCGTTCGGCTTCCACCCCTCGTTCGCGGCCGGCGTTGCTCTCAAGGTGGATCATCAGTCCTTCGGCGGGCTGCGCGGGTCGGGCGTGGGGATGGACGTCGGCCTGCACGGCCAGCGAGCTCTCTCCGAGCGGGGCGTGTTCCGAGAGATCCGCGCCGGGCTGGCCATCGAGAACCTCATCGAGCCCGCCATCAAGCTCGACCAGGACGACGTCGCCGACCCCATGCGCGTCGCCATGGGCGCTTCTCTGCGCTGCCGCTTCGGCGATTTCGGCTTCGTCACCGCGGCCGACCTGATCAGTCCACGCTACTCGCCGGTCTCGTTCCGCTTCGGCCAGGAGGTGGACTACAACGGTATACTGGCCGCCCGCATCGGATTCGACGGCTCCACGCCGACTTTCGGCGCCGGCGGAAGTTATCGCAACATCGGCCTGGACTACGCCTACCGCAGCGCGGACCTCGGATCGAACCACCGCTTCTCGCTCACGGTCGCCTTCGGCGGTTCCGTGGAGGAGCGCCGCGCCGAGCGGCGCGCTCGACTCGACTCCGAGTTGCAGGAGCGGGTGGCCAAGCGCATGGACGAGCTCGAGGCCACGCAGATTCGGAGCTTGCTGGCGAGGGCGGACAGTCTGTTCGCCGCCGGCGACTACGAACGCGCGCGCGACCAGTTCGAGATGGCGCTGGTCTGGGAGCCGGACAACGAGCACGCAAGTGTGCACGCGCGCAGCTGTCGCTACTACTTGCACGTTCACGCGGGGCAGGAGCTCACGGTGCGGGACGACCACCTGACCGCGCTCTTCCACTTCAAGCAGGCTGCGGCTCTCTTCCCCTCCGACGACGCGACCGCGGAGCTGGTGGCCGCGTGCGAGCGGCGCATCGCCGAGTTCTCGGACCGCTCGCGCCTGATCGAGCAGACGCTCAAGAACGCCATCGACCTGTACGCGGAGGGCCGCTACGTCGCCGCGTTGTCCGGCTTCGAGGAAGTGCTGCGCCTGAAGCCCGACCACCGGCTCGCCGGGGAGTACGCCTACAAGACGCGGGCAAACATCGGCAACGTCGTCCAGCACCTCCGGCTCCAGGCCCGGTCCTTCGCCGACCGCGGGCAGTACGACTCCGCCGCGGCCGCGTTGCGCCAGGCCCTGGCCTACCTCCCCGACGACCAGCAGTTGCGCGCAGAGCTCGCCGGCGTCGAGCAGGAGAGAGAGCGCGCGCAGGCCCGCGGTGGTGGCGCTCGGACTTCGCCGCCCGCCGGCGCACGCCCCCCCGCGTCGCGCTCGTCGATCGACGCGGACGCGCTCGACGAGAAGTTCGAGCGCGGCATCCGCCACTTCGACGCGGGGGAGTTCGAAGAAGCCGCGCGGCTACTGGCCGAGGTATGGACCGTCGCCCCCGACTACCGCAATGTCACCGAGCCGTTGACGCGCGCCTACCTGTTCATGGGCATGCAGGTCTACTCGCAGGAGCGGTACGCGGAAGCAATCCGCATCTGGGAGCGGATCCTCGCCATCGATCCGGCCAACGTCAAGGCGCAGCGCTACTTGCAGAAAACCCGAGAGGAGGCGAGCCGCCTGAGCGGCCTACCGCGATGAGCACCGGCCCTGGCACTGTCCGTCGCGTGGGTCTATTGCACTCGCTGCGCACGCAGCTCTTTGCGGGCGCGGTAGGGCTGCTCGTCGTCACCATCGCGGCGGTCGGGTACGCGCTGATCGTCCACCAGAAGCGATTGCTCACCCGGGAGATGGAGCAGACGGTGGCCCTGCACGGACGCAACGTCGCCCTGTCGAGCGCGAAGTCGCTCCTGCGCGCCGACCCCGAGTTCGAGCTCTACCCGTTGGTGACGCGCGTACTGGAGGAGGTCCCGCAGATCGAGTCGCTGGTCGTGGTGGACGCCGGCGGCGTCATTCAGGGGCACTCCGACCTGGTAATGATCGGGCGCGACTTCGTCCCGGACCTCGCCGGTTACCGGCCGGCGCCGGCGGCGCCGGTGAGCGGGGACGAGCGCCTCCTCGAGGATCACGGCACCTTCGTGTTCATTACGCCGCTGCTCAACGCGGGTCACGCCATGGGCACGGTCTATCTCACGTACTCGAAGGGCGAGCTTCGGGTCGCGATCTCCGCGGCTGTCCGCCTCATCTTCGGCCTGAGCGCCGGCGCGCTGGTCGTCGGCCTGCTCCTCTCTGTGGTGTTCTTCCGCCACATCTCGCGCCCCATGGAGATCATGATCGATGGCGTCGGCGTCCTCGCCGGAGGCAACCTCGATGCGCGCATCGACATGCCCACGAAAAACGAGTTCCGCATCCTCGCCGACTCTTTCAACGACATGGCTCGGCGCATCCGCGGCGCGCAGGCCGAACTCGTCTCCAAGGAGCGCATGGACCGCGAGCTGGAGATCGCGCGCGATATCCAGCAGTCGCTGATCCCGAAGGACGTCGTCCCTCCCGGCGGGTACGACATCGGCCACCACTACCAATCCGCCAACGAGGTCGGGGGCGACTACCTCGACGTCATTCCGCTGGCCGACGGCCGCGTGGGCCTGGTGATGGGCGACGTCTCCGGCAAGGGCGTACCCGGTCTAGTGGTGATGGCGATGGTGAAGATCCTGGTCCAGGAGTTCTTCACCACGTCCGCCTCTCCGCGCGAGGTGCTCTGCAGCCTCAACACCGCGCTCTGCCGGCACATTCGCCGCAACATGTTCGTCACCATGTTCGCCGCCGTGCTCGACCCCGAGCGCCACCGCGTCACCGTTTCCAACGCGGGACACAATCCGCTGGTGATGTACAACGCGCAGACCGGCGTCGCCCGCCTGTTCAAGATGGAGGGCGTGCCCCTGGGCGCCTTCTGCAACGAGGAGTTTGCGCACACGGTGCGGGACTACCAGCTCGCCGTCGCGCCCGGAGACGTGCTCCTGCAGTACACGGACGGCCTGAACGAATCGCGCAGCGCGGCCGGGCGGGCGTTTTCCCTCGCGCGCGTGCGCGACATCGCCTCTCAGTACGGTCGCTACGGCGCCAACGTGGTGGTGGACAAGCTCGTGGTCGAAGAGAAACGCCTGCGTGAGGGTGGACCGCAGCTCGACGACATCACGCTGCTCAGCGTCGGCGCCGTGAGCGCGTCGCGCACGCCCGTCGAGGAGGCCGTGCTGTGAGAGGGTGGATCCGCATCGACCGCGTCGATTTCACGCGCGGGGCCGTGTCTCTGTCGGTGGACTCGCGCGGGCACGACGCCGCGCTGGAGCACCTCGACGAGCTCTTGGAGCAGTGCCGGTCGCGGGGGCTGACGCGCATCGCCGTGGCCTTTGCCGAGCGCGAGCGAAGCGAGCGAGCGCTCTTGGACTATCTGCTCGCCCGGCACGGCGCCGTGGTCGAGCGGCGGCGGCCGGCGCGCCGGCCGCGGGGCGCCGACGCTTGGTCGAGCACCGCCCGCGTGAGCGGCGAGGCCGCCACCGTCGAGTACAGCCTCCGCCTCGACAACCTCGCCACCGCACTGGATCGAACGACGACGGCGGCGATACTCATCGGCTGCGCCTCCGACCTGGATCAGACCACGCGCTCGCATCTGCGGCTCGCCATGTACGAGCTGGCCGTCAATTCCGTCGAGCACGGGGAGTTCCAAAACGACGCCCCCGAGATCCGCATCGCCGTGCGCGTATCCCGCGCCCGCGCATGGCTCTACTACATGGACAACGGGGCGCTCTTCGTCACGGGCAAGCACATGCACATGGATATCGCCGACAAGATCGCCCAGCGCGACAAGCGCGGACTCGGACTATACATACTGAACAAGCTGGCGAATACGATCGAGTACAAGCGGCTGCAAGACTGGAACGTGACTACGCTCGTTTTTGAAGCCAAGGAAGAACGGACAACGCAATCCTACAGGAGGCCCGCCATGGAAGGCATCGCCATCGAGACCCAACCCTGCAACCTGCCGGGAACGGTAATAGTGAAGCCGGCCGGCAGCATCGACTCGGCAACGACCGCAATCCTCGAGGCGCATTTCGACGCGCTCATCGCACAGAACACCAGGCGCATCGTGATCGATTTCGCCCAGGTTGATTTCATCAGCAGCGCGGGCGTCGGCATCCTGCTCGGCACCGTGTCGCTGCTCCGTAGCGAGGGGGGCGATCTGGTGTTCACGAACCTCCCCGGTCACATCGAAGAGGTGTTCGATATCATCAACCTGAAGTCGTTCTTCCGCACGATCGACAGCATCGACGAGCTGGAAGCGGTCGAGCAGAAGAAGTAACGCGGCTCCATGGGTTCGGGAGAAGCACCGCAATCGAAGGGCGCCGCCTCGGCCGCCTACTGGAAGCAGCGCTACCAGCGGCAGAAGCTGCTCATCGGAGCGATCACGTCGTTGCTCAACAAGTACGGCAGCTCGCTCGATCTGAGCAAGCTGCACGGCGCCTTTCTGCTCACGCTGATGGGTCACTACACCGTAGGGGACGCCTGTTACTACGAGGCCGCCGACGGGATCCTGCGACCGGCCGCCGCCTACGGGCGGCTGCCGCGGGCCCGCCTGCCCGATATACCCGTCGATGGCGCGTTCGTGCGCGCGCTCGGCGACGACGGCTCTCCGCGCCTGATGCGCGCGCTCCCCTACGAGGCGCTGGCCGAGACCGCGCTCGCGCCCGTGGCCACGACCTACGAGGTCGCCGCGCCTCTGCGTCTGAAGCGACGAGTGGTCGGGGTGCTGTTCCTGGGGGAGATTCTGTCCGGAGAGGCCTACCGTGACTTCGACTTCGAGGTGCTGGACGCCCTGTGCGCGGCCTCGGCGACGACGTTCAGCAACGCGGCCCTGTACCGGAACGCGCGCCTCTCGGCCCAGGAGATCCGCAAGCTCTACGACCTGCGCTCCGAGCTGATCGGACGCATCAGCCACGAGTTCCGCACGCCTCTGACCGCCATCCGCGCCGGCATGGAACTGATGGGGGAGCGGGAGGAGGCCGGCGAATTGAACACGATCATCGCCGCATCCGTCGACCGCCTCGAGAGTCTGATCGAGTCGTTGCTGG
>JAOTVO010000008.1:0-17500 GCA_029863355.1 Candidatus Krumholzibacteriia bacterium | reverse complement strand
GAAGGGCGAACAGGCCTGGCGCATTCCCGCCAACGGCGGCGAGGCGCAGCGGCTCACCGACTTCGCCCCCGGGGCCGGCGGCGCCGTGTGGACGCCCGACGGCGGGCGGCTCCTCTTCGTCGCCGAGGTCTTTCCGGAGTGCGGTGCCGACTCGGACTGCAACGAGAAGCTCGCGAAGGACCTCGACGAGGGCGTCATCCAGGCCCACGTGGCCGACGACCTCCTCTATCGGCACTGGACCTTCTGGAAGGACGGAAAGCGCTTCCACACGCTCGTCTACGACATAGAAGCGAAGACCACGACCGACTTGACGCCGGGCCACGTGGATCTCCCGGCGTTCTCGGCGGGCGGCTTCGCCGGCCTCGACGTGTCGCCGGACGGACGGGAGATCTGCGTAGCGGGTAACGCCGACGCCAACGAGTGGGAGACGACCAACAAGGACCTCTTTGTCGTCCCCCTTTCCGGCGGCGACCGCTTGAACATCACCGGAGGCAATCCGGCCTTCGACGCCGACCCGCGCTACTCGCCCGACGGCAGCGCCATCGCCTACCTCACGCAGGCTGAGCCCGGCTACGAGGCCGATTGTCTCCGTCTCGCCGTCTACGACCGGCGCAGCGGGCAGAGCGAGGTGCTGACCGAGGCGTTCGACAACTGGGTGGTGGCACACCGCTGGGCGCCCGACTCGCGCTCGATCTACTTCACCGCCGAAGAGGAAGGCGCCCGGCCTCTGTATCGCATCGACCTGGACACCAGGCGCATCCGTCCCATCGTCGATCTGCGCCACGTTGATGCCTTCGACGTCTCGAGCGACGGTCGTCGCATCGTCGTATCACGCCGTTCAGTGGGCGAGCCCAGCGAGATCTGGACGGTGACCAACGAGGGCAAGGGGAGCCGGCGGCTCACCACCTTCAACCGATCGATCGAGGACGAGGTGGATATCCGTCCGGCCGAGGAGATGTGGTTCGAGTCCCCGACGGGTCGCAAGATCCACACCTTCGTGGTGAAGCCCCACGGTTTCGACCCGCAGGGGCGCTACCCGCTCATCGTCAATGTTCACGGGGGACCGCAGATGCAGTGGACGGACAGCTTCCGCGGCGACTGGCAGGTCTACCCCGGAGCCGGCTACGTCGTCGCCTTTCCCAACCCGCACGGCTCGACGGGATTCGGCCAGGCGTTCACGCGCGCGATCTCACGCGACTGGGGCGGCAAGGTCTACGAGGACGTCATGGCTGTCGCCGACGGGCTGGCCCGGCTACCCTGGGTGGATGAAGAGCGGATGGGGGCGATGGGGTGGTCGTACGGCGGCTACATGATGATGTGGCTGGAGGGAAACACGAACCGGTTCCAGTGCCTGGCCGCGATGATGGGGGTCTACGACCTGCCCGCGATGTGGGGAGCGACCGAAGAACTTTGGTTCCCGCAATTCGATCTGGGCGGCGCGCCGTGGGAATCGGAGGACTACGAGAAGTGGTCTCCGCACCGGCTGGCCGCCCGCTTCGAGACGCCGTGCCTGGTCATCACCGGCGAGAAGGACTACCGCGTGCCCTACACGCAGAGCCTGGAGTTCTTCTCGGCCCTGCGCAAGCGCGGCGTGCCGTCGCGTCTGATCGTGTTCGAAAACGACGGGCACTGGCCCAGTTACGTGCGGTCGCTGCCGCTCTACTACGCGGCCCATCTCGACTGGTTCCACCGTTACCTGGGCGGGGAGCCCTCGCCGTACGACGTCGAGGAGATGGTGCGCAACCGCGCCATCGGCGGCGAGAGGTAACGCCGCGTTTGAGCCTGGCGGCGCTTCGTGGTACAATGGCCCTCGGGCAAGGGTCCGTCCGCACCCGGAGGAACGCAGCATGCTGGACGACGACCTGCGGCGCCAGCGCGGCCATAGATCCCGCTGGGCGCGCCTGGGCGCCAACTTCCTGCTCGCGGCGACGACGCTCGCCGCACTAATCCTCGCCGCCGAGATCGTCACTCGACGTTTCTTCCCCGTGGAGAATGTCGGCACGGTGATCCGCTTCGACCCCGAACTGGGCTGGAGCCTGGACCCGGGCTCGCGGGTGCACGTGGTCGATCGCCGGCGCGGCATCGACTACCGCGTGCGCGTGAACGCCCTGGGCATGCGGGAGCGCGAGGTCGCCGAGCCGCGGCCGGGCCGGCCGCGCGTCCTGCACATCGGGGACTCGGTGGCGTTCGGCGCCGGCGTCGACGTCCAGTGGCGATGCTCCGACTTCATGGCGCGCGCTCTCGGCGGCACGGCCGAGGTGCTCAACACGGCCGTCCCGGGCTTCGGCACCGACCAGGAGTTCCTGCTGCTGCAGCGGGTCGCACCGCGGTTGCGGCCCGACATCGTGGTGCTGGACTTTTTCATGATCAACGACGTCATCAACAACGGGCTAGATCACCTGTTCCTCGGCACGGCACCCAAGCCGCGTTTCGCCGTGGAGGGGGACTCGCTGGTGCTGGCCGCTCCGGTGCGGCGTCCGGGTGCGCCGCCCGCGCGGCGCGCCGCCCACGGGCTCAGGAATCTCCTGCGGCGGAGCCATTTCCTCGTGATGCTGGTCCGGAGCCTGAAGAGCGTCACGGGCGCGGAGGCGCCCGCGCAAGACGCGTTCCCGCTCGGCTTCGGCCGCAATGCGGGCGGGGCGTCGGTGACGCACTGGTCCGTCTTCGAGTCCCCCTCCGACGAGGGCATGGAGAGCGCCTGGCGCACGACCGAAGCGATTCTCCTGCGCGTCAAGCAGTACTGCGACAGTATCGGCGCCGAGCTCATCGTATTCGTCTTTCCGCTCATCGAGGCCGACGACGACTGGCGCCGGTGGCTGCTCGAGGGTGCGGGCGTGGCCCCGGATCGGCTCGATTTCCACGCGCCCTTCGTGCGCCTGGGGCGCTTCTGCGGGGGGGGCGGAATCGACTACGTCTACCCGCTCGCCGAATTCAGGGACGCGGCCCGGCGGCGCAAGCTCTACCTCGAGCGCGACGGGCACCCCAACGCCTACGGTCACGCGCTGGCCGCGCGCGTGCTGCTCGACCACCTGCGCGCGCGCTACGGCCTCGACTACCAGCTCTCCAACGCCGACTTGGCCTTCCTCGACTGAGTGCACCGGCCGTGCTATGATGGCGTCGTCGATACACCATCGGTAACGGAGGTGGGAAGCATGGTGGCTCCGAGCAATGTCACGCGCGGGCGCGGAATCGCGTTCCTGGCCAGCTACTTGCCCCGCAAGTGCGGGATCGCCACGTTCACGCACGACCTGAGCAGCGCCGTGCTGCGCCAGTGCGACGGCGACCAGCGGGTGACCGTGGTGGCGATGAACGACCGGCCCGAGGGTTACGACTACCCCGAGCGGGTCAAGTTCGAAGTGCGCCAGGGGCACCAGATCGACTACGCGCGCGCGGCGGACTTCCTCAACTTCAGCCGCATCGACGTGCTGAGCCTGCAGCACGAATACGGGATCTTCGGGGGCAACTGGGGCGGCAACGTGCTCGGGCTCCTGCGCGACCTCAACCGACCCGTGGTGGTCACCTGCCACACCGTGCTGGCCAACCCGCTGCCCGACCAAAAAGCGGTATTCGACGAGATCCTCGCCCGGGCCGACCGCGTCGTAGTCATGACGCGCAAGGCGCTCGAGTTCATCTCCGACGTCTACCACGTGGGCGAGGCGAAGGCCGTGCTCATCCCGCACGGGATTCACGACGTGCCCTTCATCGACCCCAACTACTACAAGGACAAGTTCGGCGTCGAGGGCCGGCGCGTGCTCCTGACCTTCGGGCTCCTGTCCAGGAACAAGGGCATCGAGGACATGATCGAAGCGTTGCCGCGCATCGTGGAGCGGCACCCGCGCGTCACCTACGTCGTGCTCGGTGCCACCCATCCGGCGGTGGTGCAGGAAGAGGGCGAGTCGTACCGGCTCGAGCTGCAGCGGCGCGTGCGCGACCTGCACCTGGAAGATCATGTGCTCTTCCACCCGCGCTTCGTCGAGCTGGACGAGCTCCTGGAGTACATCGGCGCCAGCGACCTGTTCGTGGCGCCGTACCACAACATGGACCAGATCACCAGCGGCGCGCTCTCCTATGCCATGGGGGCGGGCAAAGCGGTGGTGGCCACGCCCTTCTGGCACGCCGAGGAGCTCCTGGCCGAGGGCCGCGGTGCGCTCGTGCCCCCGCACGACCCCGAAGCGCTCGCGCGCGAGGTCAACGCGCTGCTCGACGACGAGGTCGCGCTGACGGCGATGCGCAAGCGCGCCTACATCCACTGCCGGGGCACGGTCTGGCCGGCGGTGGCCAGGTCCTACCTCGGCGTCTTCGACGACGTGCGCAACCACGTGATGCCCCGCCGCCCGCGGGCGTCGGCGCTGCGCCGCCCCATCTCGGCGACCAACGTTCCCACTCCGCGCCTCGACCACCTGGCTCGCCTGTGCGACGACACGGGCCCCGCCCATCACGCGCGTTACACGGTGCCGCAGTGGAGGCACGGCTATCGCCTCGAGGACGCAGCCGCCTATGTCGTCACCTGCGCGAAGTTCCACGACGTCTTCAGCCTCCCCCAGGCGCAGCGTCTGACAGAGGTGAACGTCGCCTTGCTGCAGACGCTGATCGGCGACGGCACGCAGGTGCACGAGGGACTCGACTACGGCCGCCGGCCCCTGGGTCCGGCCTCGGCGGTGGCGGTGGGCAAAGCGCTGTGGGCGCTCGGATACCTCGTGCAGCACCGGTCGTCTGCCCTCGCGCAGTCGGCCATCGACAGCTTCCACGACCTCGTCGGACGCCGCGGCGAGCTCTCCGACGCCCGCGCGGCGGCCTACGGCGCGCTCGGAGCCGCGAACTACCTGGCGCGCTTCCCCGGCGCGTCGGAGTTCAAGCGCCTGCTCGGCCGTTACGTGGACCGCGTACGCGCGGTGGTGGGGGAGGACTGGGTGGAGGCGTGGCCCGCCGCGGACTGGCCCCTGCCCGTGCAGGTGTTATCGGTGGCGGCGGTCGCGCTGCAGGATCCGGATCTGCGCAAGGACGTCGATCGCACGCTGGAGGTCCTGATCGAGCGCACCGGCGGCGGCCGGAATTTCGTGCGCGAGCGCGACGGGGAAGACGAGTCGCCCGTGTCGGCGGCGGTGTTCATCGACGCCGTGGGCGCGGTGTTCCAGGACCGGAGGGACAAGGCGCTGCTGGGGCCGATTCGCGCGGCGGCCGACTGGTTCCTGGGGGCCAACCGGCTGGGGCAGTCGCTCTACGACTTCGGGACGGGCGGCTGCCACGACGCCCTCACGCCGGCCGGGTTGAACGCGAACCAGGGAACGGAAGCGTCGGTGTTCTGCCTGCTATCGTTTCTCACGCTGCACCAGCTGGCCGCGCTCGACGCCGAGAAGGCGGGCGCCACCGACTGAGCGGTTCTAGTCGAGCGTGTCGATGACCGGCACCATGTCGCGCACGGTCCCCCTGGCCACCCCGATCACCGTGTCGGCGGCCCCGTAGTACACGAGGATCTCGTCGTCGGGTTCCAGCACGGCCTTGTCTTGCGCGCTCACCGCGCCGCAGGTGAACACCACGTGCGGCACCCACGAATCCCCGTTGCCCATCTCGTAGTCGGTCTCCGGCTCCAGGATCGCGTTGGGCGAGCGGTACAGGACCTCGGCGGGGTCGTCGAGCGCGGTAAAAAGGACGCCGAGGCGGTACGAGCGTTCGAAGTCGACGCCGTGGTAGATGTGGAGCCAGCCGCGCGTGGTCTTGATCGGCTGCGCCCCCGCGCCCACCTTCACCCCATCCCACATCATGCCCGAGCGCGGGCCGGCGATAATGCGCTGGTCCTCGCGCGGCCACGGGCAGGCGAGGTCGTCCAGGTAGGACACCCACATGTTGGGGTCGATGCGGTGATAGACCGCGTAGCGCCCCGCGAGTTTCTCCGGATAGAGGACCGCGTCCTTGTTGGCCAGGCCCGGGTAGGCGAGACCGTGGCGCACCCACTGGTCGAAACGCCGTTCCAGGAAAGCATCGACCGGTATCGAGGCCATGGCGATCTGCGCCACGCGATTGTCGTACGCCGTGTAGAGCATGTAGAGACGGCCTTCAATGACGACCAGGCGTGGATCCTCGCAGCCGCCGGCTTCGGTGGGATCGCCGGGCGCGAAGACCGGCTCGGGGAGGCGGCCGTCGATGTTCAGGCCGTCCCGTGTCCAGGCCATCCCGATGCGCGACAGCTCGTCGGCGCCGAACGCCCGGTAGAGGATGTAGATGGTGCCGTCGAGGCGCACGGCCGCCGCGTTGAGCACGTAGCGGGATTCCCAATCGTTCGCCGCCGGCGCCAGGATGGGACCGGGCAGCGGGCGCGTCAGCTTGCGGGCCGGCGGGGGCAGGCTGGTTCCCCCCGGCGCCGCCACCAGCGTGTCGATGCTCGCCTTCACTCCCAGGAAGTGCTCGCGCAGGTCGTCGGGCTCGCGTCCGGCGCTGACCAGCTCGATGACCTTTTCGTCGATCGCCTCGCCGGTGGCGCGCCCAGCGCGCTCCAGGTAGAGCGAGAAGAAGTCGTGCGTGGCCCAGTCCCGCTCTACGAGGGAAGAGAGCGGGGTGGGACTCCCGACGGCGCCGCGGTTGCTATGGCTCGCCCACGTCCACGCCGACAGCGGCACGAACGTTCCGTCGGGCAGCGTGATGGAGAGGTGGTACGCGCGGGCCGCGGCGCGCAACAGCGTGCCGGCGCGCTCCGTCTTGGGATCGGCGGCGAGCGCCTCGGCGAACCGCAGCACGCGTTCCACCAGGATGCGCTGGTGCTGGTTCTCGAAGGCATTGTGCACGGAGAGGATGCGGCGGCCCCAGTGGTTGCGCAGGCAGGCGGCGAGGCCCTCGGCGAACCCCGATTTCTCCCGCGCCAGCCCCCGCCACATGTCGGAGAACACTTCCATCCCCACGATCGACTTCACGGCGCGCAGGAAGAACCACAGCTTGGGAAGCCGTCCGCCCGAGCCGGGCGTCGCGTTGGCCACGACCAGGCGGCCGGCGAGCCGCGTCAGCGCCGCCGCGGCGCCGATGTCGGGGGCGCCGGCCAGGTAGCGCGTCTCCGCGACGCGCACCTCCGCGGGGCCGTCCGCGAACCACGCGGGCGTGGCTTCCTTCTCGACGTAGTCGAGCACGCGACTGAGGTAGCCCTGCTGATCCGTCCACGCGGCCAGCCCCAGGGCGTCGTTGGGGTCGTGCGCCTCGAGCAGGGCCGCGACGTCGCGGAACCCGAACTGTGTGACCAGGTTGGCCGGGGGCACGCGCCGCAGCAAGCGCTCCGCGGCCTCCGGGGTCAGGCGGAACACGTCCCCGCCGGAGAAGTTCTCGCGAATCCGCTCGGCCGTCGTCCGCGCCCCCTCCGGCGTGACCAGGTCGAACGGGAAGACGTCCGCGTCGAGCGCGCGGTCGAGACGGTACATGTACGCCCCCAAGCCTTCCAGGACCGCTCCGGAGTCGGTGGGGTCGCTCAGCCCGAGCTCGCCGGTCACGAAGGCGCGATACTCCTCGCGGTAGCGGTCGACGAGTTCCTTGTAGATCTGGTAGGCCCACACCGAGTTCCCGCCCGGCACGGGGAGTTCCTGGGGAACGATGATCCCGACGTTGGGCACGAACTCCCACGCCCCCAGGCGCGGCAGATAGGATGTGGTGCGCCGCTCGCGCTCGCGCCAGCGCTCGCTGAAGGAAGACCAGCGCGCGGCGAACGCGTCGGCCTGCGCGGCGAAGCGCGTCTCCGCCTCCAGGCGGACGACCGCGGAGCGCTCTCGGGCGGGCAGGTCCGACGCCGCCAGCACGCGGTCGCGCGCGCCTACCTCGTCGATGAGGGAGACCAGCCGCGCCAGAAAGAAGGGGAAGAGCGCGTCGACGATGTCGTCGCGGTGGTAGTCGCGCTCGAAGGCGAACGCGAGCAGAAACTCCTCGATCAGCGCGATCCACTCGTCGTCGGCCAGGTGCACGTTCCCCGCGCCCTGCGTGGACTCCAGACGCTCGCGCAGCGCCTCGGGCAGGATTCTCGGATACAGGGTGTCATCGTAGTGGTTGAACTCGAGCCAGAACCGTCGCCGCAACTGCTCGCTGGAGAGGGGATACGGCGGCGGCGGCGACTCGACCACCGGCGGCGAGAGCGCGGGCGCGCGCACCAGGGCGCCCCGGGCGGTCCATCGATCCGACCGGCGCGCCAGCTGGTCGAAGAGGACGTGCGCGGTCTGGCGGAACACGAGCTTGAGGCGCCCGACCTCGTGGCGAAGCGAGACGGCGCCGAGGGGCACCTCGACCACCGGCACGCCGGCCGTCGCTGCCTCGACGAGGAGCCAGGGTTCGAACCCGTAGTTGCCCGCGTCGAAACTCCAGCGGCCCAGCCCCGCCGTCGCCCGTTCGAGAAAGCGAGCGGACATGGCCGCCACGCCGGGCAGGCCCTGGCGTGCGCGCAGCCCCAAGAGCCCGGTCGCGATGGGGAATGCCAGGAGCGACTCCACCGGTTGGGCGAGGGGGTGGCGGCTGAAGCGCGCCAGGGCCACCGCGTCGCCGTCGCGCACTGGCTCCAGCAGGCGGGCGATCCAGTGCGGGCCGAAACCGGCGCCGGCCTCGTCGCCGCCGCGAGGCTGCACGCCCAGATTGGGGGGGAGCATGACCAGCGCGCTGCGCAGGCGAGCGGCGGCGTGCGCGAGAGCGAGCGCGCACCAGCCGCGGCCCTCGAACCCGTTTCCGATGGAGCCGGCGAGCACGCGCACCGGCCCCGGCCGCCCCGCCGAAGCGCCGCCGGCGGCGCTGATCATGTAAGCGCCGCGCTCCGAGCCGATGCAGACGACCGCGGAGCGCCCGGCGAGTCCGGCGGCGGCCAGCCCGCGGCGCGCGACGTCGATCACCGCGCCCACCGTGTCGGCCTCGTCGTGAAACGGGATGCCGACCAGGACGTCGAGCGACCGCGCGTCGCCGACGCGCGCCACGAAGGCGTCCACCTGCTCGCGAAACTGCTTGGCCAGCTCCGCTTCCTGGGGGGTTAGAGCGTCCGTCATGGAACCTCCGGAGCGGGACGGGAACCCGCGGCACCTTGCAAAGGTCGGACCAAGTTACGGGCTGCCCAACGCCTCGCACAAGCGCAATCTCGGAACACCCCCCTGGTGGCGGGCCGCCGCTTGGCGTATGCTGGCGGGAGGCACGACCGGGAATACCCGCGTCGGTCAGAGGGAGTGGAGATGCCTATCGACAGGAAGCTGCTGGAGATTCTGTGCTGTCCGGCGACGAAGGTACCGGTGCGCCTGCTCGAGGCGGGGCGGCTGGAGTCGCTCAACGCGGACATCGCCGCGGGGCGAGTGAAGAACCGCTCGGGCGAGCAGCTGGGCGAGCGTCTCGAGGAGGCGCTCATCACCGAAGACGAGAAGACCATCTACGAGATCCGCAACGGGATCCCGATCATGCTGATCGAGAAGGGAATCCCCGCGGCGTCCTAATCGAGCGCGACGTCCATCGCCGCTGCGTCGACCGGCTCGTCCGGGAGGATCTCGAAGACGCAGCGGCCGTCTCCGGCGTGCATCCGCTCCAGGCGGCGAACGCGGACCCCCAGGAGCCGCGTCAGCGTCGCGTGCGTCGCCCCGCACAGCTCGGGATGGGCCGCCGCGACGCGGCTAAACGGGCAGTTGCGCTCGATCAGCAGGTACTTCCCGTCGCGCCGCTCGACGGAGGCGAAGGCGTCGTCCTCCTCGTAGAGGTCGCGCAGCGCTTCCACCCGCTCCTCCAGCGAACGTCCCTGCAGCCTGCCCGTCCACGACTCGACACGCCGGTCCGCGATCCGTGCGAGAACATCGCGCAACGCCTCGCGCCCGTGTCGCTCGACGATGAAGTCGAGCAGGGTCATCGCGAGCTCGTCGTAGCGCCGGGGAAAGAGCGACTCGCCGGCGTCGCTCAGCTCGTAGCGTGCCGTGGGGCGCCCCGAGCGGGGCGTGGCTGGCCGGACGTCCCGACGCGCTACCCACCCGCGGCGCTCGAGCAGCACCAGGTGCTGGCGCGCGCCTTCGTCGCTGATCCCCAGGTGTGCGGCGGCCTCGGTCGTCGTCGCGCCGCCGTTCCACTTGAGGAAGACGAGAATCGCCCGCCGCGTTTCCGACAAGGCTTTGAAAGCCTCGTTCATGTCACGGTCCTTGGTAAATACACCCCAATGCACAATAACAGATTTACGGATATTTTTGCAACAAAATCGTTTATTTGGCTTCCCGCCGGGGGCCCCGCCCGGTCGCCGCTCGCGCGGTTCTGTGCTATCCTCCGGGCCGTCGAGGGGGTGGACGGCAGACGGCGATCGTCGAGACCGGTGCGCGAGAGGCTCATCACAACAACCCTTTGGGCGCCCCGCGGCCCCTGGCTGGCCTGCGCGTTGCTCGTCCTGGCGGCCGCGGCCGTTCGTCTGCCCCTGCTCGGGCGCTTCGACCTTGTCTCGTACGACGGGACGTTCTACATCAGCCAGGCCCGGACCCTGTGGTCGCACTCGCCGGCGGCGGGTGCGTTTCCGCTGGGCTACCCGCTGCTGATCTCGCTGTTCCTCCCGCTCGTCGGGGAGGGGGTGCGCGCCGCGCAGGTCGTCTCGCTCCTCGCCGGCCTGGCCGCTCCGTGCGTGCTCTACCTGCTGGCCGCCCGCTTCCTCAGTCGCCGCCTCGCCTTCTACTGCGCCCTCGTCTTCGCCGCCAGCCCGCTCTTCGTCCGCCTCTCGCTGGAGACGTTTTCCGAGTCGGCCTACACGATGTGGATGCTGCTGGCGCTCTTGTTTTATGGGCAGAACCGCGACGTGGCCGCGGGCGCGGCGGGGGGGCTGGCCGCGATCACGCGTCCGGAGATGGTCGCCGTCATGGGGATCTTGGCGCTGCTGCGGCGTCGGACGCCCAGGCGCGCGGCGGCGCTCCTGCTGCCGTTCCTGTTCGTCTACGCGTGCAACCTGGCCGCGATGTACCGGTCGTCGCGGGAGATCAAGCTCCTGCCCAAGAGCGAGTTCTTCGGGATCAGCGCGCAGGACTGGCAGGACCGCGAGCGAACCGTCGCCGGCGACACGGCGACCGTGACCTCGACGGACGAGGCGCGCGGAGGGGGGGGTGCGGTGCGCTCGCTGCTCGTCGTCTACGCGCGCAAGCTCCCCGTGGACGGCTACCTGCTGGCGCGGAACCTGGTGTTCGCGCCCCTCCTGCTCGCGCTCTACGGCGTCTGCCGCCGCCGGACCTTCCTGCTGGCGGCGTTCGCGCCGCTGTTCATCGGACCGCTCTTCACCGTACGCGCGGGAACCGAGCGCTACCTGCTGCCGTTCCTCCCGCTCGCGATCCTGTCCGCGTTCGTCGGCGCCGGCGCGCTGGGGAGGCGGGGACGCAAGTCCGCCGCCCTCGCCGTCATCGGGGCGTGCGCGCTCGCCGCCCCGTTCGTCAACTGGCACCACCTGACCGAGCCGGTCGACGAAGGCTTTGCGGAGATGCGGACCGCCGGCCGGTTCCTCCACGACCTGGTTCGGCCGGGCGACAAGGTGGCGGACCGCAAGCCCTACGTGGCCTTCTACGCCGACGCCGAGTACGTGGAGATCCCGCACGGGGCGTACGACGAGACGATGAGCGAGCTCGCCGGCGACGGCGTTCGTTTCCTATCGTTGCACTACGAGGTCATCAAGGGTTTGCGTCCGCTCCTGGCGCCGCTCCTGACGCACGGGCCGGCCATCGCGGGGGAGCTCCGTTTCGAGCAGATCTACGCGGTGCCCGCGGGGCTGATGATCTACGAGCGGGTTCGTGACCATGACCCGCTGCGCCGCACGCTTCTCAGCGCGCCGCCCCGGGGGCGGGACGCCGCGCCCGACTGGAGTCCCGACGGGCGCCGCATCGCCTTCGCCTCGAGCCGGACGGGTAACGCGGACATCTACGTGATTCCCGCCACGGGCGGCGAGCCCGACCTGCTCGTCGGCGGGCCGTTCGACGACGGCCAGCCCGACTGGTCGCCGGACGGAACGAGGCTGGCCTTCGCCTCCACGCGCGACGGCGACTGGGACATCTACGTCGCCGAGCTCGCGTCGGGAGCGGTCGCGCGGGTGGCGGGCGCTTCGGGCCGGGACACGTGGCCGCGGTGGACGCCCGACGGACGCGCTATCGTGTTCTCGTCCGAGCGCACGGGCGGCTCGGAGTTGTGGGAGGTCGAGTTGGATACGGGGGCGCTGGTCAGGCTCACCGACGACGGGGACAACGGCTGCCCGTCGTACTCGCCGGACGGATCCCGCCTCGCGTGGACGCGCCGCTGGCGCGAGCTGGTGATCCTCGACCTGGCGACGAAGCGGCGGCGAGTCGTCGAGTCTCCCCGCGAGGTCGATTGCACACCGGCTTGGAGTCCCGACGGCCGGTACTTCGCCGTGGCGGCCAAGGACTGGGGAAGCGTCGACATCTACATCGTCTCGCGCGACGGCCGCCGGCGGCTGCTGCTCACCAAGAACTGGAATCCGGACGGCAGGCGGTCTCTCGACGCCTTTCCCGCGTGGAGCCCGGACGGAGGTCGGCTGGCGATCGTGTCCAACATGGACGGGCCGATGGGCATCTACCTGCTGGAAGGACTCGAGGCTTACGTCGAAAGGCTGGACAAGCCACTAAAGTTCGCGCAGCTTGAGGAAGAAGACCTGACCGAGCCTCGGCGCGCGGGCGAGCGATAGCCGTTGCCGGGAGCGGGGATCGACGGTAACCTTCCAATCCACTGCCATGAAAACGGCGCTCGTGCAGATCAACACGGTTGTCGGCGACGTGGAGGGCAACCTGCAGCGCATTCGACGGGGACTGCGTGCGGCCGGCGACGCCGGTGTCGAGCTCATCGTCTTCCACGAGCTGTGCATCTGCGGGTACCCACCGAAGGACCTGGTGGAGCGCCCTGCCTTCGTCGACGCGTGCGCGGCCGCGCTGGAAGAGCTTGCCGCGGAGACGCGGGCCCTGGGCGGCGTGGGCGTCGTCGTGGGCCTGCCCGTTCCGTCGCGTCGCGCGCGCAAGGGGGTGGCCAACGCCGCCGCCCTGCTCGCCGGCGGGGAAGTGGTCCACGTCCAGGAGAAATCGCTCCTTCCCACCTACGACGTCTTCGACGAGGCCCGCTACTTCGACCCCGCTACGAGCGTCGAGCCGGCACGCTTTCGCGGCGAGGTCCTGGGCATCTCCATCTGCGAGGACGCGTGGAACGACCCGGAGATCTTCGGACGCCGCACCTACGACGCCGATCCCATCGCCAGCCTGGCCGCGGCGGGCGCGACGCTTATGATCAACGTATCCGCTTCGCCCTTCACGGTGGGCAAGGAGCGCACGCGGCTGGACCTGGTGCGGGGCCACGCCCGTCGCCACGGCGTGCCCTTCCTCATGGTCAACGAGGTGGGGGGGAACGACGAGCTGGTGTTCGACGGGCGCAGTCTCGCGGCGGGACGGCGGGGGGAAGTGATCGCGGTCGGTCCGATGTTCGAGGAAGGCATGGTCGTGGTCGACACGTCGGCGCCGAGTAACGCCGCGGAGTATGAGTCCATGGACGAGACGACGAGCATTTACAGAGCGCTCGTGCTGGGCACGCACGACTACCTGTCCAAGTGCGGTTTCGATCGGGCTGTGGTCGGACTCTCCGGCGGCATAGACTCCGCCGTCACGCTGGCCGTCGCCGCGGAAGCACTGGGCGCGAGCCAGGTGCTGGCCGTCGCTATGCCGTCTCCCCACTCGTCCGCGGAAAGCTTGGAAGACGCCCGCGCGCTGGCCGGCAACCTCGGCGTCGAGCTCGCCGTCGTGCCCATCGGCGAGATCATGAGCGCGTACGCGGCGGCTCTGTCGGGACCGTTTGCCGGGCGCGCGAGCGACGTCGCCGAGGAGAACGTCCAGGCCCGCATCCGCGGCAACATCCTCATGGCTTACTCCAACAAGCTCGGACACCTCGTGCTGTCGACGGGAAACAAGAGCGAGCTCGCCGTGGGCTACTGCACGCTCTACGGAGACATGAGCGGTGGACTGGCCGTGATCTCGGACGTGCCCAAGACCGCGGTTTATCGCCTGGCTGGGCTCGTCAACAGCTCCGGCGAGGTCATTCCGCGCGCGATCGTGGAGAAGGCGCCCTCGGCGGAGCTCAAGCCGGGACAGAAGGACTCCGATACGCTGCCCCCGTACGAAGTTCTCGACGCGATCCTGGACCTCTACATCGAGCAGGGCCTCGACGCGAAGGCGATCGTGGAGCGGGGCTTCGACCGCGCGACCGTCGACTGGGTCGTCGCCGCGGTGCGGCGCAGCGAGTACAAGCGCAGGCAGGCACCACCCGGGCTGAAAGTCACTTCCAAGGCGTTCGGCGCGGGCCGGCGGTTCCCCATTGCGGCACGCTACGATGCGTGACGGCCTGGTACCGCCGCGCGCTTCGGTGCCGCCTCTGTTTCCGTCGCGAACGCGAGAAGCTCCATGAACCGATTCCATCGTCGCATTCTGCGCTTCGCCGCCGCCTTCAACTTCCGCTCCATCGGCGTCTACATGGTCTACGGGGTGGTCGTCGGTGTGGTGGCCGGGCTGGGCGCCTGCGCGTTCTACGTGCTCTGCCAGCTCGGGCAGCACTACCTGCTCGATTCCATCGCGGGCTATCGTCCCCCGCACCCCTACGGCGAGCCGCCCCTGTTCTCGCCCACGGCTACCCCGCTCAGCCGCTACCTGCTCGTGCTCGTGCCGGCGCTGGGCGGGCTCCTGGCCGGCTTCATCGTCTACCGGTTCGCGCCCGAGGCCGAGGGGCACGGCACCGACGCGGCCATCGACGCCTACCACAACCAGCAGGGGCGGATCCGCGGTCGCGTGCCCATCGTCAAGGCGATCTCGGCGGCCATCACGCTGGGCTCGGGCGGCTCGGGCGGACGCGAGGGGCCCATCGCCCAGATCGGCGCGGGCTTCGGATCGTTTCTCGCGCAGCGCCTGGGGCTCGACGCCCGCGCGCGCCGCATCATGCTCGCCGCGGGACTGGGCGCGGGCATCGGGAGCATCTTCCGCGCGCCCCTGGCCGGCGCGCTGTTCGCCGCGGAGATCCTCTACCGCGAACCGGAGTTCGAGCACGAAGTGGTGATCCCCGCCATCGTGACGACGATCGTTGCCTACTCCACCTTCGGCATCGTGTTCGGCTTCCAGCCGCTGTTCCGCAAGTCGGACTTCGCGTTCACGCATCCACTCGAGCTCTTGCCCTACACGGTGCTCGCCCTGGTGGTCGCCGGGACCACGCCCCTCTACGTGAAGACTTTCTACGGGACCAAGCGGTTCTTCGAACGCATGCGCGTCCCCAACTATGTCAAACCCGCCATAGGCGGGCTGGCCACCGGTTGCATCGGGTTCTTCCTCCCGCAGACGCTCGCCTTCGGCTACGGGGTGATCCAGGGCGCGCTCGACGAGCAGATCGCCATCCCCCTGCTCTTTGCCATCGCGCTGGGGAAGATCCTCACCACGTCGCTCTCCATCGGCTCGGGCGGAAGCGGCGGCGTGTTCGGTCCCTCCATGGTGATCGGCGGCAGCCTGGGCGGGGCGGTGGGCAAGCTCTTTCACGCGTGGATGCCGGGTGTCGTGGCCCATCCCGGCGCCTTCGTGATCGTCGGGATGGCGGGCTTCTTCGCGGGGGCGTCGAACGCGCCCATCTCCACCGTCATCATGGTCAGCGAGATGACGGGAAACTACCACCTGCTCGTTCCCGCCATGTGGGTGTGCGCGCTGGCCTCGATCATCGCCCGGCGCTGGAGCATCTACCAGAGGCAGGTGGACACGCGCTTCGACTCGCCGGCGCACGTAGGCGATTTCGTCAAGGATCACTTGGAGGAGATCAGCGTACGCGACATCTTCAACGCCGACGCGAAGTTCGCCTACATCCCGGAGACCATGACCCTGCGCGCGTTCATTCCCATCATGACGGAGACGGACCAGCAGAACTTCCCCGTGATCAATGACAGGGGCGAGCTCACCGGCATCTTCTCCATAGCCGATGTCCGCGAGATCCTCGTCGAGCGCGAGCTGGACAACCTGCTCATCATCCGCGAGATTGCCGACGAGCACGTCTCCTGGGTGACCGTGGACGAGAACCTGGCCTCGACCATGCGCAAGTTCGCCGAGTGCGAGGTGGACAAGCTCCCCGTGGTGGATCGCGACGACAACCGCAAGCTCCTGGGCATGATCCGCCGCCGCGACGTGATCTCGAGCTACTATCGTCGCCTGAGCGACCTGCGCGCAAGCCGATGACGCTCCCCCGAGCCAGACCGCGCGCGCGCGCCGGCCTCGAAGCGGTCGGACGCGACGCGCGCAGCGGTGCCAGCCAGCTCGCCGCCCGTGCCGTGGCCGCGCTGGCGCGCGAGACCCCGCGCAACGCGGGCGCGCCGGCCCGCGCCCACGTGGAGCGGATCGTGGCGCTGGCGCGCGCGGCTGCGTCGCTGCGCCCGGGCATGCCCGCCGTCGGCGGGGCCGTGGCGCGCGTGGCCTGGCGCCTGCGGGTCGAGACGCGCGGCGCCCGCGACGCCGGCGAGGTGCATCGCCGGCTGCGCGCCATCGTGCACGCGGAACGCGAGTCCCTCGCGCGGGCGCGCCAAGCGACGGCCCGCGCGTTCGCACGGCGCTTCCGGGGAGTCTCCCGTCCGCTGACGCTCAGCTACAGCACAACGCTGCTGGCCGCACTCGGCGGCGGGGGACGGTTCGACGAGATCGTCGTCTGCGAGTCGCGCCCGCTGTGCGAAGGGCGCCGCCTGGCGCGGGCGCTGCGCCGCGCGGTGGGTGCAGGCGTAGTCACCCTCGTTACCGAAGCGCAGGCGGTTGCGGCGCTCGCTTCCTGCGACGCCGTGGTGATCGGCTGCGACGCCATCTTCGGAGACGGAAGCGTGGCCAACAAGTCCGGGTCGGCGCCGCTGGCAGCGGCGGCCCGACTCGTGGGTCGCCGCGTCATAGTCCTGGGCGACGCATACAAGCTGGCCGATCGTTCCACCTTCGCCCCGGAGGCACGCGGCGCGCGCGAGGTATGGGCGGGCGCGCCCGCCGGTGTGCGCGTTCGCAACGACACCTTCGAGGTAGTCTCGCGGGACTGGATCGATTTCATCGTGCTCGACGACGGGGTGTGGCGGCCGCGTGACATGGCGGCCAAATGGCGCGGTGCGCGCCGCTACTGGCGCGCGCTGCGGAGGCCGGCGTGATGGGCGAGGCGCCCACGCCGCGCGGGCAAAGCGACGCGGAGTTCCTCGCCCACATCGTGCGCAAGCTCGGCCACGACCTGCTGCGCTACCTGCCGGCCGTCGGCGTTCCGGCGGTGGCGAGCGCGCTGTACGTGATGATATTCACGCGCGTGTTCGATCCCGTGGATTTTGGTCGCTACAGTCTCGTCTTCGCGACGTCCACGCTGCTCACGGTGCTGCTCAGCGGTTGGATCACGCAGTCGGTTCTGCGCTACCAGCCGCGCCACGCTGTTGCCGGCGAACTGGGAGGTTTCCGCGCCGCGCTGGGTACGCTGGTGGTGGCTGCATCCGCCGTCACGAGCGCGGTCTTCGCCGTCGCGTACGCACTCGCGCGCG
>JAOTVO010000007.1 GCA_029863355.1 Candidatus Krumholzibacteriia bacterium | reverse complement strand
CTCGGCGCGGGCCATCATCCGCGAGGAGCTCGACGCGTCGCCCGAGGACGTCGACATGCTCCAGACCATGGCGTTCAACGAGGCGCTGCTCGGCAACACCGCGGAGGCGCTGCGTCTGGCCGGGCGCGCGATCGAGCGCATGCCGCTCTCGCGCGACGCCATCGCGGGCGCCGACGCCCTGCAGACCCGCATGTTCGTCAACGTCCTGTGCGGCGAGAACGAGAAGGCACTCGACGACATGCAGGCGCTGTTTTCCATTCCCTCCATGCTCACGCCGGCCATGCTGCGGCTGTTCCCGGGTTTCGATGGCATGCGCGACATGCCCCGCTTCCAGAGACTCGCCGCCGAGAAGACCAACCTGTAGCGGCCGGCTACTTCTCGAACGACTCGCCTTCGCGCAGGATGCGCAGGCGGCGATCGTAGATCGTGCGGCCGAGCGGCTCCAGGAAGGCGTCGAGTGGCTCGGTGTAGTGGGAGAATGTGTGGTGGTGGACGGCGGCGATGGCGTTGGGCTGCATGCGGTAGACGAACTGCATCGCGTCGGCACCGTCCAGGCTGGTGCGCGCGGCGGGCGCGCCCTCGGCACCCAGGTAGAGCACGAGCAAGTTCGCGTGGCCGTGGGCGCGCTGGATCGCGCGCAACCCCTCGGAGAAGCGCGCGTCGCCGGTGACGTGCGCGGTAAACGCCCGCCCCCCCGCCTCGTGGCGCAGGAAGTAGCCGTTGTCGTCGCCGCTCTCCGGCCGCGCGGCGACGGCGGTGACGGTGAGACGCTCCCCCGGCCGCTCCAGGCTCACGCTCTCCTCCCAACCCAGCTCGCGCAGCTCGCCCGCGCCCTCCGGGATCGCTGACGCGCGCGGCGCGACCACCATCGTCGCCCCGGAGCGCGCAAGTGCCTCCGCCTCGCAGTGGTCCGCGCGCAGGCAGGTGAGGCACACCGCGTCGGCGCCGGCGACGTCCACCGGCGGGAGCGGCGCCCGGCGCGTGACTGTTTCGGCGCCGAGGGCGAAGCGGTCGGCGAAGACCGGGTCGAAGAGGAGACGGAACGCGCCCAGCTCCAGGAGGAAAGTAGCGCCGCCGATCCAGGTGAAACGCATCGACGCCCCTCTCTACGCGTAGCGGATCGTCTACTCGTCAAGACTTGGCGCCGCGGCGGCTCAGCCCCGTATGGGCCAGAGCAGCTCGGTCTGGCGCTTGTTGGGATCCGGCTCCTGTCCCGGATCCGTCCGGTAGTACTCCCACTGCGGACCCGCCGGCTCCTTGCCGTTCTTCTCGATCCACACGTGCAGCGCGTCGTGCGCGTCGGGGAGCTTCTCGTAGGGGCCGGTGTGGATCGTCGTCGCCACCTTGCCGCCCGGCAGCTCACCCGCCGCGACGCGGCCTTCCGCGGTGACGTGCTTCTCCACCGGGATGCCCCCCTCCAGGTCCACGCGGTTCTCGGTGAACCCGTGATAGCGCGTGAAGGGCGGACCCGCCGGCGTGCCGCCGAGCTTGGTGACGTGCGCCCATACCTCGGGCAGAATCTCTTGCAGAATGGCGCCGATCTCCGCCGCGTGGCACTGCGTGCGGATGCTCATGACCGGCTGCGGCTTCACTTCTTTGATCTCGATCTCGTATGACATTTTCCGCTCCTTGCCGACGGTGCCCGCCGCGTCGCGGGCGAAGCCGAGCCTACCGCACGCGCGACCGCCGTGACAAGCCGCAAACGGACGCCCGCTCCCCTACGGCCGGCTCGCGAAGGGACGCGCGAGCAGGCGCCCCAGCTTCTTCTGCTTCGACCAGAAGAAGCCACCCTGCCCCAGGAGCACGCCGTAGGCCAGGAGCAGAACTTCGTAGAGAGGGACGATCACCAGGATGCGCAGCGTCCACCACTGCCAGCGCGAGTGGTCGGGCGGGAGCAGCCAGCCCATGATGGGCCGCGAGATCTTGAGCACGGTGCTGCCGGCCAGCGCAAATGCGAGCAGGATGGCAAAGGCGCCCCACCCGCTCACCCCCCACTTGGTCTTGAGGCGGCTCCACATGCCCGGTTTGCGCGCTTCCATGGGGCGGGAGCATAGCAGGTGGCGTCATGGCTGGCAACTGGACCGGACGTCAGAACGCGCGCAGCACCGCGTCCCAGGCCAGCTCGGATGCGACGTAGCTCGCCTCTTCGTGCGCGAGCGCGCCGGGGTCGAGGGCGTTGGTGGTGACGGCGTAGAGCACGTCGCCGTCGTGCATCGTATGGAAGGGGTCGATGGCGCGCGCCATGGAGCCGTGCACCTGGCGCGCCAGCTGGCGCAGCTCGCGCAGCCCCATGCGCTGGTTGACGACCACGACGGTCAGCGTGGTGTTGCCCGGCGGCGGCGCGTCCGTCCCCGCGTCGCCGGCGATGCCGCGCGCCTCGCCCACGCGGTGGCGCCTCCCCGTGGCGGGATCGAGGTGGCCGCGCACGGCGCGGCCGTCGCGGCCTACGATGCAGCCCACGGAGTTCACGACGGCGAAAACGGCCACGCGCGCCTCGCCGCTGCGGTGGAAGGCCGCACCCTGCCCGCCGCGCTCGAGCTGGTAGGGCTCCCTGAGCCACTTGCCCACGGTGGCGCACACGCCGGCGCCGCGCGCACCGAGGGGGAAGCGGTTCGGCCGGGCGGAGCGGATGGCCGCGCGCCCGAGCTGCTTGTCGGGGTAGATCGCGCGATTCTTGCGAAAGCGGTTGAAGTCGAAGAGCACCGCGCCGGGGACGATGGCGATGTTCGACCAGTCCGTGTCGTAGCCGCGGCGCGCCAGGAGCTCGGCCGACACGCCCGCGCACGCCTCCAGCCCGTACACGGACCCGCCGGCCAGGCAGATCGCGTGCACCCACCCCTCGCGGTGGGTGAGCGAGGTCCCGGGCGCGCCGCCGCGCACGTCGGCCAGGCCGGTGGCACCCTGGGGGAAGTGGAATACCGTGCAGCCGGTCGGCCCCTCCGCGTACTCGGCCACGCCGATCTCCAGGCCCGGAAAGTCGAATTCCAGCGCGGGCTCGCCGAATTCCGTCGCCGGCGTGAGCCCGGAGGTGTCGTCGTGGGGGCGGTCGTTCATGGCGTCCATTGTACGGAGCAATGCCATGTCAGACAATGCCCTAGGTTGTGGCCCGACGATCGGAATCGGACCGTCCTTGCCACGCGCGCCCGTTTTCCGATAGGATCCTACCGCCGCAAGCTCTCGTTCCAGGAGGATCTCATGAAAGGCACAGCGCCGCGCGCGTTGCTCGCCCTGCTGCTCGCCGTCACGTTCGCCACGGCGCCCGCCGGTGGCGCGAAGCAGGACGCGCAACGCTTCATCGATTCCTACACCGCGCAATTCCTGAAGCTGCAGTACGAATCGGCCAAGGCGGAATGGGCGTCGAACACGCACATCGTCGAGGGCGACACCATGAACGCCTACCGCACGCGCATGGCCAACGAAGCGCTGGCGGCGTTCACGGGGAGCGCCGAGAACATCGAGCAGGCGCGCCGGTTCCTGGAAGAACGCGGCCAGCTGCCCGAGGTCGTCGTCCGCCAGCTCGACGCCATCCTCTACCTGGCGGCGAACAACCCGCAGACGGTGCCCGAGCTGGTCAAGGCGCGCATTAAGGCGGAGGCGCTGCAGAACGAGCGGCTCTACGGCTTTGAATTCTCGCTCGATGGGCAGCCGGTGTCGACCAACGACATCGACGACATGCTCAAGACGGAGGGCGACCTCGGCAAGCGCCTGGCCGCGTGGGAGGCGAGCAAGGAAGTCGGCGTCGGACTCAGAGACGGACTGGCCGACCTGCAGCGGCTGCGCAATGAGACGGTGCGCGCCCTAGGCTACGACGACTACTTCCAGTACCAGGTCTCTGACTTCCGCATGACCACCGCGGAGATGCTCGACCTCCTGCACCAGTTCGTCGCGGAGCTGCGTCCCCTCTACCGCGAGCTACACACCTACGTGCGTTACGAGCTGGCCGAGCGCTACGGAGTGGACGAAGTGCCCGACCTCATCCCCGCGCACTGGCTGCCCAACCGGTGGGGCCAGGACTGGTCCCCGCTGGTGACCGTCGAGGGGCTCGACCTGGACGGCGAGCTGCGCGAGAAAGAGGCGAAATGGCTGGTCGAGCAGGCCGAGCGTTTCTACGTCTCGCTGGGCTTCGCCAAGCTCCCCGCGTCGTTCTGGGAGCTCTCCGACCTCTATCCCCTCCCCGAGGGCGCGGGCTACAAGAAGAACAACCACGCGTCGGCGTGGCACATGGATCTCGAGCGCGACGTGCGCAGCCTGATGAGCGTGATTCCCAACGCGGAGTGGTACGAGACCACGCACCACGAGCTGGGCCACGTCTACTACTACATCTCGTACACCAACCCCGACGTGCCGCCGCTCTTGCGCCAGGGTGCCAACCGCGCCTACCACGAGGCCGTCGGCAGCATGATGGGGCTGGCCGCCATGCAGCGGCCGTTTCTCGAGCGCATCGGCCTCTTTCCGGAGGGGCAGGAGACCGACGAGATCCAGACGCTCCTCAAGGAGGCGCTCAATTACGTGATCTTCATCCCCTGGTCGGCGGGCGTGATGACGGACTTCGAGCACGCGCTCTACGCCGAGGAGCTGCCGCCGAGCCGCTACAACCAGCGCTGGTGGGAGCTCAAGGCCCGCTACCAGGGGATCGCGCCGCCCGCGCCGCGCGGCGAGGAATACTGCGACGCCGCCTCCAAGACGCATATCAACAATGACGCCGCGCAGTACTACGACTACGGGCTCTCCTACGTGCTCCTCTTCCAGCTCCACGACCACGTGGCGCGGAACATCCTCCACCAGAGCCCGCGCGCGACCAGTTACTACGGAAGCACTGAGCTGGGCGCTTTCCTGCGCACGCTCCTCACGCCGGGTGCCAACTGCGACTGGCGCGCGCTCACGCGGGAGGCGATCGGCGAGGAGATCAGCGCCGGGGCAATGCTGCGCTACTTCGAGCCGTTGATGGCGTGGCTGCAGGAGCAGAACCAGGGACGCACGCAAACGTTGCCGGAGGTGTAGTGACATGAGATACCGCATCCTGTTCGCAATCGTGACGCTGCTGGCGAGCGCGGGCGCGCCGCTCGCGGCGACCAACCTGGCCATCATGGGCGGCGCGCTCTTCCCCGTGAGCGACTTCGCGAAGACCGTCGACCTCTCGCCCTACCTCGGCGCGCGCGTCGAGTTCCAGGACGTCAACGCGAGGGGCCAGACGGCCGTGGTGTCCTATCTGGCCTGGGGTGGCTTCAGCCTGCTGCTTCCGGATGCCGACGTCAGCGCCGCGCTCAAGGCGGCCGGCCAGGACGAGGACGGGACCTACTTCGACCTGGGGATCGGCGCCCGCGTCTATACGCGCAGCGCGCTCTTTCTCGGCGCCGGCGTGTCCTACGTCAACGTCAACGAGGCCGGCCCGAGCAAGTCGCTCCACGGCGTCGGGTTCATGGTGGGCCTGGGTGTGGCCTTCAACCGGGAGAGCTTCAAGTTCGAGATCGAGGGGCGGGGGAACCTGGGCCTGCTCGAGGACAACAACGACGTGGAGCACCTGCAGCTCCTGGCCGCCATCGGCTTCCCCTTCGGATCATGAACCGGCGACGCCCGACGGGCAGAATCTCCACGGTGGTACTCGGCGCACTCGCGCTCGCCCTGGTGCTGTCAGCGCCGGCCCGGGCCGCCGAGGTCTTCGATCTCATGCCGGCCGAGGTGCAGGGCGCGGTCGTCGTGACGAGCCTCGAGCGCCTCTTCGACGTGTTCGATATCGCGGCCATCCGGGCGGAGAACCCCGGCGCGTTCAGCGAGTTCTCCGCCGACCTCCTGGAACAGACCGGATACGACCCCGCCGATCTCGACGGCTGGCGGCGCGCCGGCTTCGACGTGGGGCGGCCCTTCGCCTTCGGCATGGCGGGCAAGGAGGATCTAACCTACACCGTCCTGCTCTTGCCCGGCGGGCGCGAGGCGCTGGACACGCTGCGGCGCATCATGGTCGCCGAGGGCGAAGAGCGCGTCACCGAACACCGCGGCGTCGAGATCCGCACCGTCGAAGACGTTGCCGCCGTGCTCGCGCACAAGGATTACGTGGCGGTGGTCGCGGCCGATGAGGGCAGCGCCGTGAGCGCGGCCGAGCACTATCTCGACCAGCTCGATCGGCGGCGCCTCACCGCCGACGACCGCTACCGCCGCGTGGCGGGCGGGCTCGACCGCAAGGCCGACGTGGGCGCTTACGTGGGGCCCGAGCTCTACCGCGCCGTGTTCAGCCATGGAGAGCCCGACGAGCTCGCCGCATTCGGGATGTCGGTCGAGGAGACCGAGGCGCTCTACAAAGAGTGGGGTCTCGACGACGCCAGCGGCGTCTTCTCCGCCACCTTCACCGCCACCGGCGTGAGCGGTCGCGGCGCCGGCTGGATTCGCCCCGACAGCCCCCTCTTCGAGTGGTACCGTCTGGACGCCGACCCCACCGCCTTCCTCCGCCGCACGCCCGCCGACCCCTGGCTCGCCAACCTCGGGCGCATCAATCTCGGCCGCGCCTGGCGCGTGCTGCGCGAAGCCATCCCCGAGCCGCCCGCCGACTCCCTGCCCTCGCTGGACGAGCGTCTCGAGCAGATGAGCGAGACCCTGAAGATCGACGTCGAGCGCGAGCTCATTGAGCAGATCGACGGCAACGTGCTCGTCCTCATAAACCGCGCCGCGCCCATGGAAGCCGACGCCGCCCTGCTCGTGCAGGTCTCCGACCCCGCGCGTTTCCGCCAGACCCTCGCGCACATCGTGGCCGAATCGAGCGACGGCGAGGAAGGTGAGCCGAGCAGCATCGTGGAAGATCAAGTCGCCGGCGTGTCCTACTACCGCTCGCTCCTGCCCGTGGTGGGCGAGCTCTGCATGGGCGTGATCGACGACCACTTCGTGCTCACCCTCTCGCGCGAGCGCTTTCGCGCCATCGCCGAGGGCGAGCGCGGCTTCGCCGCTACCCTGGGCAACAAGAGCCTCCAGTCCGCCGCCGACGATCCCACCGGCACCGCCTTCTACCTCGACTTCCAGGGCATGCTCCGCGACCTCGAAGCGCTGGCACCCATGCTCGGCGGTGACGACGAGATGCTCGCCCTCGCGCGCGAGCTCTCCCACCTCGTCGTCGTCAGCCGCATCGGCGACGGCAAGACCTCGAGCGAGTTCGAGCTCGTCGCCACCAACGCCGGCTTCTGGCGCCGCCTCCTCGAACGCTTCGCCGTCGAGGAAGAACCCGAGTCGTACTAGGGGATGAAAGAAGGTCGGCCCGACGTCAGCGGACGAGGACCAGTTTGCGCGTGAGCACGCGCCCCGACGCCTCGAGCCGGTAGAAGTAAACGCCGGAAGCGAGCGCGCGCCCCGTAACGTCACGGCCATCCCAGCGCACCTCGTTCAATCCCGACGGCCGCTTCTCGTCGATCAGCCGTGCCACCTCGGACCCGTCCACCGCATAGACCGACAGCACCGCCCGCGCGTCGCGGGGCAGCGAGAAGCGGATCGTCGTCATTGGATTGAAGGGGTTGGGGACGTTCTGGTAGAGCGCGAGCGCGGGTGCCGGCCGACTCGCCTCCGCCGTCGCCACCAGTTCCTCTCCGTCGTCCGTGAGCGCCACGAGATGATACGTGTAGTCGACATCGAACCGCACCGACGCATCGTGGTACGACCGCGCCGCTACCGGCAGCGCCTCGCGGGTAAGCCGCACGTACCCTCCACCACCCAACCGATCCACATGCCACCCAAGCACCTCCGCATGCGACGACACGCTCCACCCCAGCGAGACCCCCTCGGCCCCACCCCGCGCCCAGAACCCACTCACCAGCACCGCCGTCGACGTCGACGAACCGAAGATGATGTAGGTCCGGCCGCGCGATGGGACAAACCACGCGCCCAACGCCAGATCGTCTGCGCCGTCGCCGTTGAAATCCGCCACCTCGATGCCCCGACCCAAATTGCCGCCAGCATCTCGGCCCAAAATACGCGTCACGGTCGTGTCCGTGCCCAGAAACACCGAGTCCGGCACCGAGCCGCGTCCGTACACAATGACGGTCTCATCCGTCGCACCGTAGCTCACCACCGCAACATCCGTCCACCGGTCGGCGTTGAAATCGCCGCTCGCTAGGTTGATGCCGTATCGCGTTCCATTACCGTGCCCTACTAGGATGGATCGAGCCACCACTTCCGAATTGACTGCTAAGGAGTCTGGCAGGCCAGCGGCCGGGAACGTCCAGTAGACTTCGCCGCAATTGAGGCAGCCCAATGGGTCCGCGCTCGTATGCGACACGAACACTTCCCCTTCACGCGGCGCCGGCGCCACGTTTGTGCTGAATAGAGTCAGCGAATCCGGCGGCAATAGCGTAACGGAACGAAAGACAGGATCCGACACGGCTAACGTGTCTTCCCAAGCCTCGTGCCCGAAGAGAATCCGCACCAGTCCCTGCTCGACGTCGCCACCGCATGACACGACGAGATCCGCGCGTCCATCCCCGTCGAGATCCCCACAAGCGAGATCCGAGCCTGTAACCACGAGAGTCGCTACTTCGAACACGTGGCTTACGTCGCCATAACTCTGTGTCAGGTCGTAGACCGAGTGCAGACTGTCGCTCCCGTGGATCACCACCAGCTCGCCATAGGGGTCCGACGGATTCGGACTGCTCGCGACCAACTCGTCATAGCCGTCGCCGTCCAGGTCGCAGGCGCAGGTGCTTAGGCCGAGGTGATCGGTCGCAAGGCCGCCGGTCACGGTGATCAACCCCGGCACTCCGAGTGCCAGGTCCATCGTGTCCGGAAACACCGGCCGCCCGAGAACCACGTAGACCTTTCCGTCACCCCAGAAGGTCTCCCCGGAGGGCTGCCCCCAGATCATGTCGGCGAACCCGTCGCCATTCAAATCCCCAGCGGAGAGGCGGTTGAACAGGTCGGGGGGGATGAGCGTGCCGAAGATGCGGGTTCCTGGCGAAGACGCGAGGTTCAGGATGGTCCCATCGGCAAACGGCCCCCAAAGGAGGTCGACGATCCCCCGACGGGGCCCGCCCAGCGGGGCGGCACCTGGGCTCAAGATCGCGAGGTCGACGTGCCCGTCCCCGTTGAAGTCGCCCGAAGTGAGTGACGATCCGCTCCAGTCACCTGCGGCCGCCCCGGTGATCTCGACATTGGCGGGTCCCTGCGCCAGGTCGATCACTGCCGGTAGCTGCGCGAAGGTGCGGGAAGTAAGCGAGGCGCAGAGCAGGGCAAGTAGACACTGGACAACCGGGCGCTTGGTATATCGACAAAGCCGATTCAAGACTCTTGACCCCCCCCCTGCCCTGTGGCAGCCCTTTGCTGAGAGGCTTCATTTCTCAAGCGTACTGCTGCTGAACCCATTTGTCGAGGGGGTACTTGACATGTACATCCGAAATGCTCTTCTAGCAGTTGCTTTTCTTGGTTCCATGCTCCTGACTGCCGCGGGCAATCGCGCGCGCGGAGATCCACCGGGGTATGCGCCGGGCCAGGTGGTCCTCAGGTTCACACCTGCAGCAATGCCAGACAGTGGCAGGTGGTGTCCGAGCCGGCGAGCTTCGGCATTGCTGGTATCGACAGCATCGTCGACACGCTCGAAGGGGCGCGTATCGAGAAGCTCATACCCACCTACCACCGTCACCTGACGGAATCCGGAGGTCGGCTCGAACGAACGTACATTCTGCACTACACGAGCGACATCGACCCCCAGGACCTTGTCTCCGTTTTCTCTTCTCGTCCGGAGTTTGAGGCCGTTCTGGTGAGTCGTTTTGCGAACATCACAGAATTCGGCACACAGCGCCATGAGCCGCTCGATAGCATGTTCGCAAACGGCTATCAATGGAATCTGGACAGCGCGAATGACTCGCTCGACATCGACGCGCCGGAAGCGTGGGCCATTGAACGCGGTGATGAGAATCTGATCATCGGTATCAACGACGTTGGCACTTTGATTGACACCACCGAAACCCCCTGGTTCGTCCACCCGGACATTGGTCGCTTTTACAACCCAGTGGAGGATTGGTCGCCGTATGGCGCCATCGACTCAAACGACATCGATTGGATGGATGACACTCCTGGGCCCGGAACCGATCGGGACATCCGGCAGGACAACGTCATCGGATGGAACTTCAGAAACCACGCTTCCGGTGCCTCTGACTCGGAGTCCCATTTCTGGTGGTCGATGCCGCAAAACACGGTTCTCCGTAACGACGACCCGGGCGACCCCTGGGCGATCAAGTTTTTTTTCCCACACGGGTTGGCTGTAGAGAGCATCGCCGCCGCAAAAGACGACGGCGGGAGGTCACTGGTTGGTGTCGCACCGGGCTGCCGCGTGTATCACGTGCGGTATCCGCAGCTCCTCATGTACGTGGCGACCTCAATACTGCATACCGCGGTTCATTCGCGAGTGATCAACATCAGCTGGGGCGAAGCAGAGGATCCCGATCTTTATTTCTTCTATGCTGTGAATACGGCGACGGCAACGTTTGACAGCGGCGGCTTCGATTGCGTGGTCGTAGCCGCCACGGGCAACGCGGACCCCGGGGGGGGGCAGCACCTGGATGTGCAGCTTCCTGCGGCGTACAATTCGGTCCTTGCCGTGGGCAGCATGGCGGAGAATCTCGATCTCTGGTCGGAAAGCGCCTGGGGACCCGACGTCGACGACGTCTCGGTCGTGGCACCTGTGGGCACGGGGATACCTGCGCACTGGCATGAAGAGTGTAATTATTTTTACGTGGGAGATCCGCGGCAATGCAAGCAGACACCGTTTATCGTGTCTTTCTCGGGGACCTCTGGTGCGGCGCCGCAGGCCGCGGGCGTGGCCGCCCTGATTCGCTCCCGCTTCCCGGACCTGAACCAGTTCCAGGTCAAGCAGCGCATCAAGCGTTCGGCCGAGTTCTACTGGGAGGACACGACCGAGAATCGGAAGAAGTTCGGGTACGGCAAGGTCAACGCATACCGCGCGCTCACCGAGTGGGGCGAGATCAGCGGGAATGTGACCTGGGATCCGAGCGACACGCGCGACGGCGCTTACTACATCTCGGGCGACCTGACGATCCCCGCCGGCGCGAGCCTCACGATCAATCCGGGCACGGTGGTCAAGGTGGCGCCGGATCACGAGAAGGGCGGCGTGGACACGGCGCTGGTCGAGATCATCGTCGAAGGCGAGCTGAACATTGGCTCCACCGGCAGCCCGGTGGTTTTCGAGTCGTTCACGGATACGACGTCCATGAATCGGGACTGGTGGGGAATCGTTGTGGCGGACGGGGCGAGTGCCGTGATCGACAACGTCGTGATTCGCAACGCTTACTTTGGCGTCCAGACGCGCTCGAGCATGACGATCAAGAACACGTTGATCGAGGACTGCGCGCGGCTCGGGCTGAGCATCGCCGGAGACTGCACGGGTGTGGACAGCGTGTATGCGGAGAACGTCACCATCCGCGACGTCCCTGGGTACGATGGCAACGACGGCATCGGCGTGAACCTGTTGGGCAAGGGGGCGGCACTGCGGCTCAAGAACTGCGTCATCGAGGAGAGCGACTATGGCATCTTGGCCTACACGGACGCCAAGCTCTACATGGAAGGCGACAGCATCCGCGACCACTGCCTCTGGGGGATCGGCGTGTACAACGGGGCGGATGCGACGATGAGCGGGGTGACCGTGGAGAACAACGAGTATATCGGGCTCAGGGCCTACAACGGCGCCTCGCTGACGGCAACGGGATGTACCTTCGCCTCGAACGACTGGGCCGGCGCCTACATTAACCCCTTCGGCGCGGTGCATCCGAGCGCGACCTTTTCCGGGTGCACGTTCTCGGAGAACGGGGACGGCCTGCGCGTCTCCAGCACGAGCAACGTGACGCTCTTCGGCAGCGAGGTCGTCGACCAGACGTCGGCGGGTGTGTACTGCCTGGACGAGGCCGACATCGTGGTGGACAGCACGCTCATCGATGGCAACGCGGCCGGCGTCAGTTGCGATTTGAGCGCTCCGGAGATCACGGAATGCACGATTCAGTACAACGTCGCCGGGATATCAGCTAACAACTCCTCAAGCCCCCTGGTGCGCTCGAACCAGATCCTGTACAACACCACCGGCCTCTACTTCATCAACGGATCGAATGCGGATATGGACCCATGGGGCGGGTTCTGCCCGGACTCCTGCGGTTGCGAGGAAGCGAACACCATCCGCTACTCCGTCAACTACCACGTGGTCAATCTCAACGAATACCTCGTCATCGATGCGGCATGCATCTACTACGGCCCGACGGTCAAGGCGAAGAAGTTCTACGGGGACGTGGTCTACACGCCCTACCTGACGGAGGAGCCGGATCCGCCGAGTGTCTCGGGCTACGAGGGCGAGGAGGAGACACCGTCGCTCCCGACGGTCTACGCCCTCTCGCAGAACTACCCGAACCCCTTCAACCCGACGACGACAATCCGCTACGCGGTGCCGCCTCCGGGCGGCCGGGTCAGCATCCGGATCTTCAACGTTCAGGGGCAGTTGGTGCGCACGCTGGTGGAAGAGGCCAGCGGCCCCGGCTACCACACCGCACACTGGTTCGGCGAGGACAATCGAGGCTGGTCGGTGGCCAGTGGGGTCTACTTCGTGCAGATGCTGGCGCCGGAGTTCAAAGCGACCAAGAAGCTGCTGATTCTGAAGTAGTCGCGGTCTAACGTCGAATGAGAGGAAGGTGGAGACGATGGTACGCAGAAACATAATCATGGTTCTGGTCGCGCTGGGTCTGTTCGTGCCGGTGCTGGTGGGCGCCCAGACACAGGTGGTCGCGCTGGGGTCGGCACAGCTGACGACGATCACCCCAGAGGATACGACGGAGGGCAAAGTGTTCGTCCTTGCGGTGTCGGTGCCGCAGGCGCCGGCGGGGGCACGGCTCATGTCGGCGATGATGGAGCTGGTGGTGGACGCATCGAGTGCGCTCCCGGCCGCGGCACCGAGCCATGTGGTGACCCTGGAGATCTTCCCATTGGCCGGCGCGCTCTCGGGGCTAGCGGTGGAGTCGGTGGATCTACGTCCCACGACGATGAAGCGCTCGGTGCCGGTGGGCACGAACCAGCGCGTGCGCATGGACGTCACGGAGTTTGTGGAATATGTCCTGGCCAATCCCGAGGAGAACTACGGGATAGCGGTCGGCTCTCTGGCGGGAAGCCGTCCCGGCCGGTTCGAACTCAAGTCGCAAGGCCAAGACGTTGCGACGTTGACGATCCGGTACCTGCCGGCAGATCTCCAACCGTAACAAGCTGGTCGATCGCGTGGTGAAGCAGGAGGCGGTCCCTTGGGGGCCGCCTCTTGTTTTGCGTCTGCCCCCGGGAACTTGCCGACAGCGACGCGCCTCCCATCCGCCGCCGCACTTTCCCGTTCTACCAGAAAGTCGCGCCTTCCCGCTCCATTCGACGCAGGAGCGGGCTGGGGCGGTAACGGTCCTCGGCGTATTCGCGGTGCAGGGCTTCGAGGCGCGCGAGCACGTTGGGGATGCCGAGCTCGTCGGCCCAGCGCAGGAGACCCCTGGGGTAGTTCACACCCTTGGTCATGGCGAGGTCGATGTCGTCGCGCGAGGCCACGCCCCAGAAGAGGGCGTCGGCGGCTTCATTAATGAGCATGGCGAGGACGCGCATGAGGATCTCGCGGCCGAGGGGTTCGTGGCGGCGCGGGTCGGGGTTCTGCGTGCCTTTGCTGTAGTCGTAGAAGCCGCGGCCGCTCTTGCGGCCGAGGAGACCGGATTCGACCATGCGCTTCTGGGTGAAGCTGGGCTTGTAGCGGGGATCGTTGTAGAAGGCGCGGAACACGCCCTCGGTGACGGCGTAGTTGACGTCGTTGCCGATGAGGTCCATGAGCGCGAAGGGTCCCATGCGAAAGCCGCCCAGCTCGGTCATGGCCCAGTCGATGGTGGCGGCGTCGGCCACGCCCTCGTCGAGGATGCGCAGCGCCTCGCCGTAGAAGGGGCGCGCCACGCGGTTGACGATGAAGCCGGGGGTGTCCGCGGCGCGCACGCTGGTCTTGCCCCAGCCGTCCACCAGCTTGCGCGTTAGCGCGACGACATCTTCGCTGGTCTGGATGGCGGGCACGATCTCGACCAGCGGCATGAGCGGCGCGGGGTTGAAGAAGTGGACGCCGAGCACGCGCTCGCCGGCGCGGCACGCTGAGGCGATGGCGGACACGGAGAGCGACGAGGTGTTGGTAGCGAGCAAGCAGCCGTCGTCCACGACGCCCTCGAGCGCTGTGAAGACCGCGTGCTTGACGGCGAGATCCTCGACGACGGCCTCGATCACGAGACCGCAGGGCGCGAACGCATCGGTGGCCGGCGCGAATTCGATGCGCGCGAGCGTCGCTTTGGCTGCTTTGGCGTCGAGTTTCCCCTTCTCTACCAGGCGGGCGTGGACCTTCTCGAGCGACGCGCGCGCGCGGGTCATGGCGTCCGCGTCGGCGTCGTGCACAATCACGTGGTGCCCGGCCGCGGCGGCCACCTGGGCGATGCCGGTGCCCATGGCGCCGGCGCCGACCACGCCGACGGCAGCACGCGCGTCGAGCGGCATGCGTTTCACTCCTTGATCCCGAAGCAGTCGAGCACGAACCCGTACTCGAGCCCGACGTCGCGCAGGTAGTCGTAGCGCCCGGAAGCGCCCACGTGACCCTCGTTCATGCGCACCTTGAGCAGGAGGGGGTTGCCGTCGGTCTTGAGCGCGCGCAGCCTGGCCACCCACTTGGCGGGCTCCCAGTATTGCACGCGGGGGTCGTTCATGCCCGCGGTCACGAGCATGGGCGGATAGTCTTGCTTGCGCACGTTGTCGTAGGGGGAGTACGAGCGGATGTACTCGTAGAACTTCTTGTCCCGGGGATCTCCCCACTCCTCGTACTCGATAACGGTGAGCGGGATCGACTCGTCGAGCATGGTGTTGACCACGTCGACGAATGGCACGTGCGCCACCACGCCACCCCACAGCTCGGGGCGCATGTTGGCCGCCACGCCGATGAGCATGCCGCCCGCACTGCCGCCGGAGCAGGCGATACGTCCGGGCGACGCGTAGCCCTTCTCGATGAGGTGGTCGGCGCAGGCGAGGAAATCGGTGAAGGTGTTGCGCTTGTTGAGGAGCTTGCCGCGGTCGTACCACTGCCGGCCCATCGCACCCCCGCCACGGATGTGCGCGATGGCGTAGATGACGCCGCGGTCGACCAGGCTCAAACGATTGGAGATGAAGTACGGTTCGATGCTCACCCCGTACGCGCCGTACCCGTACAGGAAGAGCGGGGCGGACCCGTCGCGTGGGGTCCCGTCCTTGTAGACGAGCGAGATGGGCACGCGGGTGCCGTCGGCGGCCGCCGCGAAGATGCGCTCGGTCACGTAATGCCCCGGCTCGTAGCCGCCCAGCACCTCGTAGCGTTTCAGCATGCGCTGGCTGCGCGTGCGCATGTTGTAGTCGATCACCGTGCGCGGGGTCACCAGAGACGTGTAGTTGTAGCGCAACTCTTCAGCCTCGAAATCGGGATTCTCGCCCGTCCACAGCGTGTAGGCGGGCTCGCGGAAGCGCACGTGGTGCGACTCTCCGGCGTCGAGCCGCATGACCATGATTTGCTTGAGCCCGTTCTCCCGCTCGTACACCACGAGATGGTTACGAAACACGTCGATGTCGTCGATTTTGACCGCGTTGCGGTGCGGGACGACTTCGCGCCAGTGGTCGCGCCCGGGCGTGGCGACGGGCGCCTCGACGACCTTGAAGTTCTTGGCTCCTTCGTTGGTCAGGATGAAGAACGCGTCTACGTGGTGCTCGACGTAGTACTCGATCTCGGGGCGGCGCGGCTCCACGGCGTTGAACGCGCCGCCGGGATCGTCGGCGTCTAGGAAGTGCACCTCGGTGGTGGTGTTGCTCCCCAGGTTCATCAAGATGAACTTGCGCGTCTTGGTCTTGGTGACGCCCACGAAGAACGCCGGGTCATCCTCCTGGTGGAGCACGGCGTCCCCGGCCGGCGCCTTGCCAATGCTGTGGCGCATCAGCCGATGGGGGCGCATGCGCTGGTCGAGGACGGTATAGAAGAAGGTACGGCTGTCGTTCGCCCATTCGACGCCGAAGTACGTGTTCGTGATCGCGTCGGGCATCAGCTCGCCCGTCTCGAGGTTCTTCGTGTGCAGGGCGAACGCCTCCGCTCCCGTCGTGTCGGTGGAATAGGCGAGCCAGAGATGGTCGGGGCTCACGGCGAACGCGCCCAGCGCGAAGTAGGCGTGCCCCTCGGCCAGCGCGTTCTCGTCGAGCACCACCTCTTCGGGCGCGTCGAGCGAGCGCCGCTTGCGACAGTGGATCCCGTACTGTTTCCCTGCGACGGTGCGCGTGTAGTAGAAGTAGTCGTCGATGCGCGTGGGGACGGATTCGTCCGTCTCCTTGATGCGCGAGACCATCTCGTCGTATAGGGTCTGCCGGAGCGGCTCGGTGTGCTTGAGCATCGCCTGCGTGTAGGCGTTCTCCGCATTCAGGTAGGAAATGACTTCGGGATTGGTCCGCTCGCGGAGCCAGTGGTAGTCGTCCACGCGCCGTTCGCCGTGGACGCTCACGTCCTTGGGCTGGCGCTTGGCCACGGGAGGCGTGGCGGCGGCTTGGTTGGCGAGTGTATGGTTCGGGTCCATGCCGATCGAGATGATCGCAACCGCGATCGAGACCACCCACGCCGCGACACGACATCGCGGACGCGCCACGGGCCCAGGAAGACTACCCACCTTGCGCGACAACGCTTACCCTCGGCGGTCGCCGGAACCTCTGCGCTGATCAAATGCGGTGATGCTGCCCTTAGCTCACAACGGCGTTCCGCAGGATCGCGCCGTCTCCCCGACGAAGTGTAGCAAAGCACAATCCCGACTGGCGAGCAAGAACCGATGGCGCCCGCGGCCCGGATGGCGCAAGGGCCCGTGAAGCAACGACTTCACGGGCCCCGCATTGGTTGACCGCTTTCGGGGAGGGGCGGGCGGCGCTCCCGCCCTAGGAGCTTGCGTCCGCCGTCGGCGGGAGCTTCTCGCCGACCACGAAGATCGCGGCGAGGATCATCCATATCCACCAGTTTGCCGGGTTCATCGAACCCTCACCTCCTGGAGTCGCCGGTCGCATTGCCGTCTCTCGGCGGCTCGTTCTTGGTTACACGCTGCGGGTGCGTCTTATTCGCCGGCCCCTCCGCCCAAAGTTCCGCGTACTTGTGGCCGCTCCCGGTGACGAGGAGCACGACGGTCTCGCCGTCCGCCACCGCGTCCGTTTCGCGCAGCTTCGAGAGCGCCGCCACCGTCGCGCCCGCCTCCGGGGCGGCGAAGATGCCCTCCGTGCGGCCCAGGAGCGAGGCACCCTCCAGGAGCGCCGCGTCGCTCACGCTCACCGCGGTGCCGCAGGACGCGCGCAGGGCGCGCAGCATGAGGACGTCTCCGACGGCCGCCGGCACGCGCAGCCCGTCGGCCACCGTGGTGGCGTCGGCCCACGGCTCGGCGGTCTCGTCGCCCCGCTCGAACGCGCGCACGATGGGCGCGCAACCGTCCGGCTGCACGGCGACCAGGCGCGGCCGTTCGGCGCCGATCCAGCCCAGCGTCTGCAATTCGTCGAATGCCTTCCACACGCCCACCAGTCCCGTCCCCCCGCCCGTCGGGTAGACGATCACGTCGGGGAGCCGCCAGCCCAGCTGCTCGGCGATCTCGTAGCCCATCGTCTTCTTGCCCTCGAGGCGGTAGGGCTCCTTCAGCGTGGAGAGGTCGAAGCGCCCCTGCGCGCGCGCCTGTGCGGCGGCCTCGCGCGCGCAGTCCGTAATGAGACCGTCGATGAGCGTGACCGTGGCGCCCAGCGCGCGGCACTCCGCGACAAACGGCGCGGGCACGTCGCGCGGCATGAAGACGTGCGCCTCCAGGCCGGCCGCGGCGGCGTAGGCCGCCATGGCGCCGGCGGCGTTTCCCGCCGAGGGCACCGAGAGCACGCGCACGCCCAGCTCGCGCGCGCGGGAGACGGCCACGGCCATGCCCCGCGCCTTGAACGACGTCGTGGGGTTGCCCGTCTCGTCCTTGAGCCACAGGTCGGAGAAGCCCAGTGCCGCGCCCAGTCGCGGCGCGCGCACCAGCGGCGTCCCGCCCTCGCCGAGGGTCACGCGGTGGGCGGGATCGCGCACCGGAAGCAGCTCGGGGAAACGCCAGAGGCGGTGCTCGCGTCGGGCGAGGTTGGAGCGGTCGATCGTGCGCCGGGCGCGCGTGAGGTCATAGCGGGCCAGGAGCGGACGCGCGCAGGCCGGGCACAGGCCAGCGAGCCGGTCCGCGTCTACGCGCTTACCGCAAGCCCCGCATTCGAGATGCGTGAGAAGGCTGATACTGTCGGGGACGCCCGTCGTGACCTCCCCCAGGGCGTGGCGTTTCGAGCCCGGGTACGCGACGAGCATAGCCGTTCGAAGTGATCAGCGCAAAGGGTGCTTGGGCCGGCAGGGCGTCGGGGAAAAAGCGCGGCGGGGCCGACCTGCGCCGGCCCCTGCGGAGAGCAAATCCGCGCCTGGGGGTGTGATGGTCAACCGCGGCGTGTGGAGCGCGCCCGTCCCCACGTGTGACAGCCAGCCAATGATCGGGTGCGGCACCGCGCGCCGGCCGGTTGCGCCATCACAGTACGTACGAAGCGTCGTTGTTCTCGTTGGGAATGACAATCCGGCGGCGCGGAAGTTGGCGCTGGCGCGGGGCTTTTCTGCTCCACGGCGCCCTGGCGCGCCGCAGGGAATCAGGGGTGGCGACGGCGCATGCTCATCGGCTATTATGGTCGCGCGTTTTCTCCAGTCCCACAGGCACCACCAGGAGCATTCTCCATGAACGAGCACATTCAGGGTCGGCTCGCGGCGATCGCGGCGGGCGTCGCTTTTCTCCTCGCCCTCGTGGCCTCCGACGCACGCGGCGGCGGCGGCGAAGAGGCGAGATTCATTCGCAATGCGCGCCAGCTCGTCTTCGAGGGCAAGCGCTCGGGCGAGGGATACTTCTCCCCCGACGGCAAGAACCTCATCTTCCAGGGCGAGCGCGAGGTGGGCAATCCGTTCTATCAGATCTATGTGCTGAGCCTCGAGAGCGGCGACGTCCACCGCGTCTCCGGCGGCACCGGCAAGACCACGTGCGCCTTCTTCCATCCCGGAACGGAGCGCGTGCTCTACGCCTCCACCCACCTCGATCCCGACGCGGAGAAGAAGCAGAAGGAGGAGATGGAGCTGCGCGCCTCGGGCCAGGAGCGCCGCTACGCGTGGGACTACGACGCGTACTTCGACATCTTCTCGTGCGACCGCGACGGCGGCGACGTCGTGCGGCTCACCGCCGCGCCCGGCTACGACGCCGAGGGCTCCTACTCGCCCGACGGCAAGCGCATCGTCTTCTGTTCCATGCGCGACGCGTACCCGATGGACAAGCTATCCCCGGAGGATCGCGAGCGCGTGTCCATCGATCCCTCGTACTTCGGCGAGATCTACACCATGAACGCCGACGGGTCCGCTCCGGCGCGGCTCACCGACTGGCCGGGCTACGACGGCGGCCCCTTCTTCACGCCCGACGGCAAGCGCATCGTGTGGCGGCATTTCACCGAGGACGGCGCCATGGCGGACATCTACACGATGGCCGCCGACGGCTCCGACAAGCGGCGCATCACTGACTTCGCCTCCATGTGCTGGGCGCCCTACTTCCACCCCTCGGGCGCGTACGTCATCTTTACCACCAACAAGCACGGCTTCTCGAACTTCGAGCTCTACCTGGTCGACGCCGCCGGTGTGCGCGAGCCGGTGCGCGTGACGCACACCGACGGGTTCGACGGGCTCCCCGCGTTCTCGCCCGACGGCAAGCGGCTGGCCTGGACGTCGACGCGCACGAGCGACGGCAAAGCGCAGATCTTCATCGGCGACTGGAATCACGACGCCGCGCGCGCCGCACTCGACGACGCCGCGCCGCGGCGCGACGCCGATTCCTCGGACGCCGCGCTGGGCCGGCGCTGGCCGGTGGCCGGCTACACCGCTCGCGAAGCGAGCGGGACGGCAAGCGACGGCGGCGGCATCTCCGCCGACGCCTTGCGCGCTACGGTCACCTTTCTCGCCGCCGACGACCTCGAGGGCCGTCTCACCGGGAGCGCGGGCGAGCGCAAGGCCGGAGAATACATCGCCGGGCGCCTCGCGCGCGCGGGGCTCGAACCCCTCGGAGACGACGGCTACTTCCAGGGCTTCCCCTTCACCTCCGGCGTCACCGTGATCGAGGAAGAGAACCACCTGGAGATCACCGACGCCTCCGGGACCAAGCACGCCTTCGCCGTCGGCGCCGACTTCCGTCCCCTCACGTTTTCCGAGAACGCGGATGTCGAGGGCGAAATGGTCTTCGCCGGCTACGGCCTCACCATGCCCGGCGACGAGAAGACGAGCTACGATTCCTACGCGGACGTCGACGTCACCGACAAGGTCGTGCTCGTGCTGCGCTACGTGCCCGAAGACGTCGACACCGAGCGCCGCGCCGAGCTCAACGTGTACGCCGGGCTGCGCTACAAGGCCATGCTCGCGCGCGAGAACGGCGCCAAGGCCATGCTCGTGGTCACCGGCCCCAACTCGCCCAACGCCGGCGAGCTCATCCCGCTCGCCTTCGACCAGGCCCTCGCCGGCTCCGGTATCCCCGTGATCTCCGTCACCGCCGCGGTCTCGGACCTGCTGTTCTCCGGCTACGAGCAGCAGTTGGGAGACGTGCAGGACGGCCTCGACCAGGAGAACCCGCACGTGCCGGGCCACTTCGACCTGCCCGGCGCGCGGGTGAAGATGGCCACGGCACTGCGCCGCGAGACCGACACGGGGCGCAACGTGATCGGTTACCTGCCGCCCGCAGACGGCGGTGAGGGCGGGCCGGTGATCGTGGTGGGCGCGCACTACGATCACATCGGACGCGGCGACATCGGCTCGCTCGCGCGCAAGGGCGAGGAGGGCATGGTCCACAACGGCGCGGACGACAACGCCTCGGGGACTTCGGTGGTCCTCGCGCTCGCCGAGGCGCTGGCTGCGCGCCCAGAGAAGCCCGCCATGGGCGTCGTGTTCGCCGCCTGGTCGGGAGAGGAGATGGGCATCATCGGCTCCAACTACTTCGTGCAGCACCCGCCCATCGCCGTAGATCGTATCGCCGCCTACTTCAACTTCGACATGGTGGGCCGGCTGCGCGACAACACGCTGATGCTGCAGGGCGCGGGGTCGTCGAGCGCGTGGAAAAAGCACATCGAGAAGCGCAACGTCGCCGCGGGCTTCAACGCCAA
>JAOTVO010000006.1 GCA_029863355.1 Candidatus Krumholzibacteriia bacterium | reverse complement strand
CAGCTGGCCACGGAGCTGCGCTTCATGGGCTACACGGACGTGCGGGTGTTCACCGGCGGGTGGGAGCACTGGACCGGCGCGGGACACCCGACCGCACAAGGCGGCGAGGAATGAGCCCGCGTGGTCCGGCCTCGAGGTGGCTCGGACTCGCGTCGCGGCTGCTCGTCGGCGTGGTGCTCCTCTACGCCTCGTGGGACAAGGTGCAGAACCCGCAGTCGTTCGCCATCTCGGTGCGCGCCTACGAGCTCTTGCCCGTGTCCCTCTCCAACCTCTTCGCGCTCGTCATGGCCTGGAGCGAGCTGGTCGCGGGCGCCATGCTCGTGATGGGCGTGCTCGTCCGCCCGGCCGCCGGCGCCGCGTTCCTGCTGTTCGCCCTGTTCACCGTCGCGCTGGCGACCGCGCTCGTGCGCGGCATGGTGATCGACTGCGGGTGTTTCGGCTCGGGCGGGGACAGCCACGCCATGGTGGGCCTGTGGATGATCGCGCGCAACGTGGTGCTGCTCGCCGCCTCGTGGTTCGTCATTCGCCACCACGACGGTTTCCTGGCCCTGTTCCCCAGGACCATCCGCGCAACCAGCAATCCTCGCTAGCGACCGGAAAAGGGGCGGCGGTGACGGAGCTTGTCCACGCGCTCGCGCAGCTTGCGCTCCAGCATCGAGGGTAGCCGCGTGGCGTCGAGGAGCTTGCGCACCTCGGCCTCCTGGCGGGCTATCTCCGCGCTGCCGGCGGTCGGGCGCGGCGAGGGCGCGAAGGGCTCGCGGCCGAGGAGCGCGTGCAGGATCGACTTGGCCGACTCCTTGTCGGGGATCAAGCCGCGCGTGTTGACGTCGGGGTCGAGGTTCGAGTACGGCGGCAGCGGCGAACCCACGCACGAAGGGCAGCCCGCCGCGCACGGGCAGCGGTCCATCAGATCGAGGCACGCCTCCATGATCTCCTCAATGAGCTCGTAGGCCTTGAGCGCGAAGCCCAGCCCGCCCGGATAGCGGTCGTGCACGAAGATGCCCGGCGCGTTCGCCGCCGATGAGTCCACCGAAGCGCCCACGTCGGAGGGGTCGCACATAGCGAAGATGGGGATCACCTCGCGGATCACGTTGGCCATGCCCAGGAGCCCTTCGCGCGGCACGCGTCCCGCCTGCTTGACCAGGGCGTAGGCCTCCTCGCCGGGGAGGATCCACATGCCCGTGGTGTCGAGCGTCTGCGGCGGGAGGTCGAGCGCACCGAAACCGAGTGAGTCGCGGCTCCCGAACTTGATCTTCTTGAACATGAAGGTCACCGAGGTCACCGAGAGGTCGCCCCAGAACACGTCGCTCGCGCGCCATGCCTTGCGCAGCTCTTCGGACTCGATCTGAATCTTGACCTCGGTGATTGACTGCGTGTAGTAGTCCGTGTCCTCCTTCTCCACCCACGCGATCTTCTTGACCAGGTCGAGGTCCTTGCAGAAGTACGTCTCGCCGTGGTGGATGTACACCGCCTGCGGGTGCAGCTGCTGGAAGGCGCCGGCTTCGTCGATGGTGCCGATCACGCGGTTGTCGGTATCGGGGCGGTCTTTGGGACCGGTGTCGATGATCGTATAGACGTCGTCGGAGATGTTGCGCAGCCCCACGTCGGCCGAGGGGAAGCTCGGCCCGCTCCAGTAGAACTTGTCACCCTGCTGGCGTACCTGCCGGTCCTCCTCGAGGAGCTTGAGGATGGGCCCGCAGTACTCGCCGAAGCCGTCCCAATCTTCGCGCGCGATGGGTAACTCGAAGGCGGCCGCGCGCAGGTGCGAGAGCACGATGTGCGGGTTGAGCGAGTCGATCACGGCGTTCTCCGGCGAGCGGCCGAAGAAGTAGTCGGGGTGGCGCGCCATGTACTGGTCGATGGGCGAGTCGTAGGGGATGAGGACGACCAGCGAGGGGTCGCTCCCCCGCCCCGCGCGCCCCGCCTGCTGCCACGTGGAGGCGATGGTGCCGGGGTAGCCCACCAGGATCGCACCCTCCATGCCGCCGATGTCGATGCCCAGCTCCAGCGCGTTGGTGCTCACCACGCCCTTTAGCTCGCCCGAGAAGAGCGCGCGCTCGATGCCGCGTCGCTCCTCGGGGAGGTAGCCGCCGCGGTACGAGCGCACCAGGGGCGCGCGCGAGGGCGAGGTGCGCTCGAGGATCTCCTGCGCGTAGCGGGCCACGATCTCGCTCACCACGCGCGCGCGCACGAAGGCGATGGCCTGCCGGTCCCCCGCCACCATCTCGGCCAGGATGCGCGCCGCCTCGCCGTTAGCACTCTTGCGCTCCACGCCGCTTTCCTCGTAGGGCGGGGGCTCCCAGATGACGAAGGTCTTGGGCCCGCGCGGCGCGCCGTCGTCGTCCACGAGCGCCATCTCACGGGCCGTGAGCCGCTCGGCCAACTCCTTGGGGTTGCGGATGGTGGCGGAGCAGCAAATGAAGGTGGGTGTCACCCCGTAGTGCGCGCATATCCGATTGAGGCGCCGGAGGACGTGCGCCACGTTCGAGCCGAAGATGCCGCGGTAGGCGTGCACCTCGTCCACGACCACGTAGCGCAGCCGCGCGAAGAAGCGCGCCCACGACCCGTGGCTGGGCAGGATGCCCGAATGCAGCATGTCCGGATTGGTGAGGAGCACGTTGGCCTGGTTCTTCAGGCGCCGGCGTACGGTGGGCGGGGTGTCGCCGTCGTAGGTGCCGGCCACGAGCGGGAAGTCCGGGTCGGCGGCGCGGTAGCGCTCGAGCGTGCGCAGTTGATCCTGCGCCAGGGCCTTGGTGGGAAAGAGGTAGAGGGCGCACGTCTCGGGGTCGGCGACGAGCGACTCCAGCACGGGCAGGTTGTAGCAGAGCGTCTTGCCGCTGGCCGTGCCCGTCACCACGACGACGTGCTTTCCCTCGCGCACGCGCGCGATCGCCTGCACCTGGTGCGTGTAGTAGCGCGTGACGCCCTCGGGCGCGAGCATGCGCTGCACTCGCTCGCTCGGCGCGGGGTCGAGCGGCGCGAAGCGCGCTTCGCGCGCCGGGATGCGTTCGACGTGGGCGACCTGGTCTTCGTACCAGTCGGCCGTGCGAATGTGCTCGAGGAACTTGTCGACGTTCATCCACCCCACCTCCGTCTCGAGGGCGGCTCAGAAGGGAGCGTCGGGCCAGTCGGGCGCGGCGATCCTATCACCTCTCGCGTCCGGATCAAAGCGCTTCCGCGCCGCGGCGTCGCCTTCGATCGGCGAGCGATCGGCGAAACGGTTCAGGATCACCGCCATCGTGAAGATATCCATGCGGTTGTGGTAGAGGACGTTCTGCATGGCCCGGCCGTCGCGCGTGCGCACGTAGTCGTGCCAGGCGTCGGGGATGTAGCGGCCGGGGATGTCGCCGCTGCGGTCGACGCGGCGCAGGTGCCGCTCCACGGTGACCAGCCGGCGGTTGGGCAGGATGTCGCGGAAGACGCGGCGCGCGCTCTGCAACAGGTCCACCGAGCCGATGGGCCCGATGTCGTCGATGCGGTGCACCGCCATGCGCGTGCGCAGGAAGGGCAGGTCGAAGCTGGCACCGTTGTAGGTGACCACGGTGTCGAAGCGCGCGAGGGTCTCGCGCACGTGCGCGAGTACGCCCGCCTCCTCCGGGTAGTCGCGCGCGAAGGCCTGCTCGACGACGAAGGCGCCGTCTTCGATAAACATGAGCCCGCAGAGGAAGAGGTAGGTGCTGGCCGAGAGCCCGCCCGTCTCGATGTCGAGGAACACCACTCGCGCCGGATCGGGCTCGTGCGCGGCGTCGCCGCCGCCGCGGCGAGCGCCCGGCCGCCTCGCCCCCGCCACGGCGCGCGCGACGTCATCGGGCCAGCGCCGCAGGCGCGCGAAGCGCGCCGCTTCTTCCGGCGCGTCCGGGTCGATCTCGCGGCCCGCGGGTCGCACCAGGTAGAAGTCGCGCCCGAGCGCCGCGCGCACTTCGCCGGGGACGAGCGACTCCAGCGCGCGCGGCTCGCCCTCCTTGAAGCGCGCGAGCACGTCCGCGATCGGCGGCTCGCTCTCCTCGCCACCGCGCCACCAGCGCCGCCGCCACGGCGGCCGCGGCTGTTTCTCCGGTCGCGCTTCGAGATCCGCTCCGCGCCTCACCGCGCCCGTGCGGATCACCTCTTCGACGATCTCGCGCCCCGCCTCGCGCCCGGTCTCCGCTCCCACCTCGCGCGCCTCGCCCCTCAGGCGCAGCCGGATGGCGCGCGCCTTGATCTGTGCCAGCTGCTTCTTGAGGAGATTCTCCATGGCGACGACGATTGTAGACCGCGGGAGGAGGCCTCGCCAGGCCATTCGCCCGGGCCGCCGAGGTTGCGGCCCGTCGCGCGAACGCGGTATAATCGCAGGCGTTCGACGTCCGGGTCTTGCGCCGTCCGGGTTTGTGCTGAAAGGGGCCATGTCCATGCGATCTTCGCGACAGCTGCTCAATCTGCTACTCGCCGCGGCGATGGTCGCCGCCCTGGCCGTGCCCGCGATCGTGGCCGCGGCCGAGCCCACCGTCGTGCGCGTGCCGCTCAAGAGCCCCGCGCAGATGGCGGAGATCGCCGCGCACGGGATCGAGGTCCTCGCCTTCACCAAGTACGGGGTCGACCTCCTGGTGGACGAGGAGCAGATGGCGTTCATCCGCTCGCGTCCCTACCCGGCCAGCGTGATTTCGTTCGCCGCCGCCGAGCGCGCCGTGGCGGCGCTCGACGAGAACCTGGGCGAGTACCACACCTACGCGGAGACCGAGAGCGTGCTCACCTACCTCGCCGCCACCTACCCCACCATCGCCAGCACGTCGGTGATCGGCACGAGCCTGGAGGGGCGCAATATCTCCATGCTCAAGGTCTCCGACAACGTGGGCAGCGACGAATCAGAGCCCGAGGTGCTCTACATGGGCAACCACCACGCCCGCGAGGTGATGAGCGTGGACATCCCGCTGCGCTTCGCGCAGTACCTGCTCGAGGGCTACGGAATCGACCCGGCCGTCACCGGCTATATCGACAACCGCGAGATCTTCTTCGTTCCCATGGTCAACCCCGACGGCCACGTCTACGTGGAGTTGAATCACGCCGGCTCGCCCAACGGCTGGTGGCGCAAGAACCGGCGCGTCAACTACGACGCCTCCATCGGCGTCGACCTCAACCGCAACTACGGCTTCGAGTGGGGCTACGACAACGTCGGCTCCTCGCCCACGCCCAGCTCGCCCACCTACCGCGGGACGGGCGCGTTCTCGGAGCCCGAGACGCAGGTGATCCGCGACTTCGTCAACGGGAGGGCGTTCGTGGCGTGGTTCTCCTACCACAGCTACGGCGAGCTGTTGCTCCTGCCCTGGGGTTACATCTCCGCCGATACGCCGGACCACGACGTATACGCCACGCTGGCCGACACGCTGGTCGGCGACAACGGCTACTTCGCGGGCAACCCCAAGGCCGGCGCGATCTACCTCACCAACGGCGGCTCCGACGACTGGGGCTACGGCCAACAGGTGAGCAAGGGGAAGATCTTCGCCTTCACGCCCGAGGTCAACAGCGCCGCGCAGGGCGGCTTCGGCCCGCCTGACACGGAGATCGCGCCCACCTTCGCGCTCCTCTTGCCCATGAACCTGCGGCTTCTGGAATACGCGGACAACCCGTGGCGGGTGCTCGGTCCCGAGGCACCGGTGCAGTACGCCATCACCAATCCCTGGGGCAACGATGTGCACCTGCTGAGCTGGTCGGAGGGCGCGCCGCTCGACCCCAACCCTCCCGTGGACTACACCATCGAGGCGTGCGAGACGCCGTTTCTGATCAGCGATCCATGCGAGACGCTGAACGGGCCGTGGGCGTACGGGCCGGAGGTGAGCCTGGTCCCCGGCTACGTGGGCAGCGCCTACGACATGGGTGATGACGACTACCTGAACAGCGCCATCACCGCCAGCATGCCGCTCGTCGTCGACGCGGCCTCGGACACGCTGCTCTTCTGGATCGAGTACCACATCGAGGTCGACTACGATTACGGCTACGTCGAGGTGGACGACGGCTCCGGCTGGACCACCGTGCAGGGCAACATCACGACCACGGGCAATCCGTACGGCAACAACCACGGCCACGGCATCACCGGCTCGACCGGCGGCGGCTGGGTGCTGGCCGTCTTCCCCCTCACCGCATACCTCGGCCAGGAGGTCACGCTGCGCATGAGCTACGTCACCGACGCGTTCTACCGCTACCCGGGCAATCCCGGCATGCGCGTGGACGTGATCACGCCGGTGCCCACGTGCGCGAGTGTCACCACGCTGGCGCAGGGCGTGACCGGGAACTCATACGAAGTCGTCCCCACGTCCACGGGCACCTGGCGCTACCGCGTGCGCGCGACGGACGCGGAGGGCCAGAACAGCGACTGGAGCAACTCGCGCGACTACGCCGTGATGACGCTGACCGGCGCCGGCGAGACGCGGCGCTTCGCCACCGCGCTCGGCCGTAACTTCCCCAACCCGTTCAACCCCACGACCACCATCCCCTACGTGGTCGGCGGCGAGCGCACCGGCGCGCCCGTGCGCGTGGCACTCGCGGTCCACGACGTGCGCGGCGCCCGCGTGGCGACGCTGGTGCAAGGGGCACGCGCCCCGGGCATCTACCAGGCGCGCTGGGACGGCCGTGACGATGCCGGACGGGCGCTCGCCTCGGGCGTGTACTTCGCGCGGCTGGCGGTGGACGGCCAGACGGCGCAGACGCGCAAGATCGTGCTGCTCAAGTGAGCGGACCGGGCGCCCAATACATCTAACTGACGCAAAGACAATAAGTTAAGTGCTTTCGTGCCCGCTCCGAGTGTAATCGCAGCTGCAGGTGCGATTTCACCGCCCCGCTTCCCCCGTGCCCGGGAACGATTCGTGCAGGGCCCGGCCCCAGGGAAAGGGCTCGATCCCGGCAGCTCGATCGCCCCCCGGAAAAAAGCTTGCCTCGCCAGCAAATAGTGGCCGAAGATGTCCAGATTCCGGCCCGGGGGCCGGCCGACCGGCCTTCGGGCCGATTGCCCTCCGGCGGTTCCACGACCCGAAGATGAAACGCACCGCTTTACCCATCGTCGTCGCGCTCTTGGCGTTCCTCGTGTACACGGGGCGCCAATCGCCGGTCTCGCCCCGTGGTGGTTCCGCGGATCATCCCGGCGCGTCGAAGGCCGGCCTCGCAGAAGGCGCCGTCCCGGCCGGCGAAGCGGCGGGCGATGACGGCGGCGAAGCGGCGATGGCGCTCGCGGCGCCGTCCGGCGCAGGCACACCCGCCGAGCCCCAGCGCGGATCGATCCGGCGCAACAGCTCCCTCTACGTGGAACTCACGCGACTGGGCGTCACGCCCCAGGAGGTCACCGCCGTGGCGCGCGCCTCGAAGAAGGTCTACGACCTGCGCCGCGTGCAGCCGGGCCAGCGCTTCGCCATCTACACCGATGCCGCCGGCGCACTCGACAGCCTCGAGTTCGTGGTGAGCCGCGAGCAGCACCTCATCGTGCGCCGCACGGCCGACGCCTTCGCCGCACAGATCGAGGACGTGCCCTTCACGATCTCCTACCACGTGACGCACGGCACCATTACCCACTCCATCTTCGCATCCCTGCAGGCGCAGGGCGCGGAGACCGAGCTCGCCGCCGCGCTGGACGAGATCTTCGGCTGGACCATCGACTTCATCTCGGACCTGCGCCGCGGCGATTCCTACGCGGTGCTCTACGAGCGCAAGAGCTTCGAGGACGGCACCAGCACGCTCGGCGACGTGCTCGCCGCGAAGGTCGTCAACCAGGGTGTTGCGCACCACGCCTTCGCGTTCGCGCCGCAGGGGAAATCCATGGGCTACTACGACCTCGCCGGCGCCTCGCTGCAGAAGTCGCTGCGCCGCTCACCGCTCAAGTTCACGCGCGTCACCTCGAACTTCACCGGCCGGCGCTACCATCCCGTCTACAAGACCTACCGGCCTCACTACGGGGTGGACTATGGAGCCCCGCGCGGCACGCCAGTCTACGCCACCGGCGACGGCGCGGTGCTGGTGGCCGGACGGCGCGCCAGCAACCGCGGCAACGGCATCCACGTCAAGATCAAGCACAACAACACGTACAACTCGTACTACCTCCACCTCGACCGCGTCGCCAAGGGCGTGCGTCCGGGCGTGCGCGTCCAGCAGGGCCAGCTCATCGGCTATGTCGGCTCCAGCGGTGCGGCCACCGCATCCCACGTCTGCTACCGTATCACCCGCAACGGCTCGTGGGTCAATCCGCGCCGGCTCGATCTCCCCGCCAAGGAGCCTGTTCCCGGCGCCGAGATGGCCGACTTCGAGCGCACGCGCGACGCGTTCCTCGCCCGCCTGAGCGAGACGCTCCTCGCCGGCCTGCAGAACGGCACCGCCCCCGTCGAGCCGCCTTCCTCGGTTCGAGGCGGCAAGGAACGACAGACGCTGTTCTAGCTCACCGGGTCTCTTCAGTTCACGAAGGTCAGCGGACCACGACGCTCGACTCGCCGCGCGCCGTGCAGTCGCCCACGATGGCGACCTGCGGGTGGTTCGCGCGCAGGTCCTTCTCGAGCTTTTTGGCGTCAGCGGGCGGCAACGCAATGAGCAGACCGCCCGCGGTCTGGGGGTCGTAGAGGAGGCCGAGGGGAGCGTGGTCCACCGCGCCCGTCACGCGCACGTGCGGGGCGAGGAACTCGCGGTTGGTGTGGGCGCCGCCGGGGACGTGACCGGCGGCGATCGCTTCGAGCGCGTCCTCGATCGCGGGCACACGCGCGGCGTCGATGCAGAGGGTGACGCCGCTCGCGGCGGCCATCTCCTGGGCGTGGCCCAGCAGGCCGTAGCCGGTGATGTCGGTGGCCGCGTGCACGCCGCGCTCGAGCATGCGCTCGGCGGCCTCGCGGTTGAGCTGCGTCATCACGGCGGTCAGCCGCGCGATGGCCTCGCTCGAGATCTGCTCGCGCTTGAGAGCGGTCGCGAGCGCGCCCGTGCCGAGCGGTTTGGTCAGCACGAGCGCGTCGCCGGGCCGCGCCCCTGCATTCGTGACGACGCGGTCGGGGTGGACGGTTCCGACCACGGCCAGGCCGTACTTGAGCTCGGCGTCGTTCACCGTGTGCCCACCCACGATGGCCACGCCCGCCTCGCGCGCCATCTCCACGCCGCCGCGCAGGATCTCGCCGAGGATCTCCGGGGCGACCGCGCCCTCCGGAAAGCAGGCGATGTTGAGCGCCACCAAAGGTTGGCCGCCCATGGCGTAGACGTCGGAGAGCGAGTTGGCCGCCGCCACGCGCCCGAAATCGAAGGGGTCGTCGACGATGGGAGTGAAGAAGTCCGTGGTGAGCACCAGCGCCGTCTCGTCGGAGAGACGATACACCCCGGCGTCGTCGGCGCCCGCGTACCCGACGAGCACGCGGGGGTCGACCGGAAGGGGCAGCTTTTCAAGTACCTTGCGCAGGCCCGCTGCGCTGAACTTGGACGCTCAGCCGGCGCAGGCCGCGTACTGGGTCAGGCGGATCTTTTTCCGGTCGGTCATAGCACTCACCTCCTCTGCACCGCGATTTGTCCGGCGGCCGCTCTGACGAACACCGACGGCAGCGGACGGTACAACCAAGCTACGGCAGCGGCGGCGGCCCGTCCAGTGCCGTCTGCGGCGTGTACGCGGGGGGCGACCTAGACCCCTTCCCGCTTCCGCACCAGGTAGTGGTAGTCCTCGGCTTTACGGTGCGAGGAGACGATAGTGTGTCCCGAGGCTTTGCACCACGCGGGCAGGTCGTGCGCGATGGCGGGGTCGTCGGAGATCAACTCGACCACTCCACCGGACGCGAGGTTGCGCATGGCTTCCGAGGTACGGATGATGGGGACGGGGCAGAAGAGGCCCCGGGTGTCGACGACGACGCGCGGCGCACCCTCGCTCACGGGCGCTTCTTCCCCCGCGGCGCGAGGGGGACGGTCTCGCCGGGGGCGCGCCCAAGCGCGGCGCGCGCGTGGGCGCCGTGCGCGCGCGGCCACACGTCGCGGGTCACCACGAGGAACTTGAGCCAGAGCCACGGCGACGGCCGCGCGCCGAAGAGATTCTTGATCCAGCGCCGCCGCGGGGCGACGTGTCCCCAGAGCCAGCGCGCCTTGGTCGCGGGTGACTCGCACGCGAGCATCCCGAAGCGGAAACGCCCCGCGTGCGCGCTGGCGGGGTCGGCGTAGTCGAGTCCGCGCGGCCGCCACCAGCGCAAGAACGTGGCGGCAGATGCGCCCGCTCTCGGCTCGAGCGGCACGGCGTCACTGCGCAGTCCCAGCGTCGAGGCGGCGTGCCGCAGCGCGAGCGCCCCGGCCGTGTAGGCGCCGCAACCGCGCAGGATCTCCGCCACCCGCGCCCAGTCGATGCGCCCGTAGTCGCGCAGCACCAGGCCGATGTCGACCACGCGCGCCAGTGGCCAGCCGCGCGCGATGGCCAGGTCGAGCGCCAGGTCGGCAAGGTGATCTTCGACACCGATCGCGCGCACCACTCGGTCGCCCAGCGTCACCTCCCGCGCGCGCTCCCACGCGCGCTCCACGGGGGCGGCGTCCCCCGCGTCGGCCACGCGCAGGCGCAGGCGCAGCGTCTCGCCGCCCGTGTGCCGCACCAACAGCGGCGCGATCACATGGTGAAAACGAACCATCTCGGCCGCGCGCCGGCGTGAGAGTGCGCCGCGCGTGCCGCGGCCCAGTACCGGGTGCACGCAGGGCAGCGCGAAGCCTTCCGCCTCGAGCGCTTCCAGCGCGCGCGCCGCGTCGCGCTCATCCACCAGGAGTTCCAGGCGCGCGACGTAGCGCAGCCCCGCGCGCGGGTAGTCGGTCGCCGCCAACGCGTCGCCCATGATCAGTGCGGGAATGCCGGACTGGGACAGTCTCGTCCAGGCGCGCCCGAGCAGGCGCACGCGGCGCCCCGCATCGAGGCCCTGCTGCTCGGCGTCGTGCGCGAAGCGCGCCGCGGTCACGCGCGAGATGGCCGGGGCCAGCGCGAGCCGGTCGAGCGAGCGCGAGACGATGGGCGAGAGATGCTGGGCGAGGCAGAGCGCCGAGAGCCGTTTCTCGAAGAAGGGGCCGGCGTGGGAGGGCACCCCGGGCGGCGGCCCCTCGGCGTCGCGCACGAAGTGGCCCAGCGTATCTAGCAGAAACCGGTCGGCGCTCATGGCAGAAAGATACCAGACGCAAGGAATGGTCCAAGGACGGATTGCGGCATCCCCCTACGCCGCCCTTCCGTCCACGGCGTTCCGCTCCTGCTCCTTGAACTGCAGCTCGTAGAGCTTGGCGTAGAGGCCGCCTTGGCCGAGGAGGTCGGCGTGGGTGCCTTCCTCCACGATGCGTCCCTTCTGCAGCACGATGATGCGGTCGACGTAGCGGATGGTGGAGAGGCGGTGCGCGATCACGATGGAGGTGCGGCCGGCCATGAACTTGCGCAGCGCGTCCTGCACGAGGTACTCGGTCTCGGTGTCCACGCTGGAGGTGGCCTCGTCGAGGACGAGGACCTTGGGCTCGTAGACGAGCGCGCGAGCGAAAGCGAGGAGCTGGCGCTGGCCCACGGAGAGGGAGCTGCCGCGCTCGCCCACTTCTTCGTCGTAGTGGCGCGGGAGCTTGTCGATGAAGCGCTCGGCGTTGATGTGGCGCGCGGCCTCGCGCATCTTCTCCTCGCCGATCTGGGGGTTGCCGAGGTGGATGTTGTGGGCGACGCTGCCGGAGAAGAGAAACACGTCCTGGAGTACGGTGGCCACGTGGCGCCGCAGGTCGTCGAGCGCGAGTTCGCGGATGTCCACGCCGTCGAGGAGGATGCGGCCGCTCCCCACCTCGTAGAAGCGCGAGAGCAGATTGATAATGGTCGTCTTGCCCGCCCCGGTGTAGCCCACGATGGCCACGCGCTCGCCGGGTGCGACGCGGAAGGATACGTCGTGCAGCACGGGCTCGCCGGGCACGTAGGCGAAGCTCACGCGGTCGAAGACGATCTCGGAGGCCTGCGCGGGCGCCGGGCGCGGCGACGAGGGGTTGGTGATCGCCGGCTGCTGGTCGAGGAGCTGGAAGATGCGCTCCGAGGAGGCCATGGCGGACTGGAGGATGTTGTACTTTTCGCTCAAGTCGCTGATGGGACGGTAGAAGCGTTCGGCGTACTGGATGAACGCCACCAGCGCGCCGAAGGTCATCGCCCCTTCGATCACGCCGGCGCCGCCGAAGTAGAGGATCATGGCGATGGCCACCGCGCTCAACAGCTCGATGGCGGGATAGAAGACGGCGTAGGCCATGACGGAGAGAATGTGCCCGTCGTAGAGGTCGCGGTTGCGCCGGGCGAAGCGGTCGAACTGGGGCTTCTCGCGGTTGAAGATCTGCACCACGCTCATGCCCGTCACGTTCTCCTGCAGGAAGGCGTTGATGGCGGCGGTGCGCACGCGCACCTTGCGGTAGCTGTCGCGCGCCCTGGTGCGAAAGAAGTGCGCGCAGACGTAGAGGGCGGGCAGCACGGTGAAGGTAATGAGCGCCAGCTTGGGGCTCATGTAGACCAGCACGGCCACGATGCCGGCCAGCGTGAAGATGTCGAGGAAGATGGCCACCACGCCGGAGGTGAACATCTCGTTCAATACTTCCACGTCGTTGGTGAGCCGCGTCATGAGGCGCCCCACGGGGTTGCGGTCGAAGAACTGGGTGTCCATGTTCTGCAGGCGGCGGAAGATCTGCATGCGCATGTCGAACATCACGCGCTGCCCCACCCAGTTCATCACGTAGGTCTGCGCGTAGCTGGCGCCGAACTCGAGCACAAGCACCAGCAGAAAGATGCCGGCGATGGCAAAGAGGCCCGCCGCGCGCGCTGCCGCCTCCACCTCGCCGCTGGGCGCGATGTAGCGGTCGATAGCGATCTTGGTGAGAAGCGGCGGCGCCAGCTGGAACACCGACACGAAGGCCAAGAGCACGATGGCCAGCGCCACCGTGCCCCGGTAGGGGCGCAGGTAGGCCAGCATGCGCCGCATCAAGCGGCCGTCGTAGGGCCTTTCCTGCAGCTCGTCGGCCTGTATGAAGTCCACCGGTTCCCCTACCCTTCCAACGCCACCATGAGTGTTTGCTTGCGCGCCATCTCGGCGTAGAGCCCGTCGCGCGTCAGGAGTGCCTCGTGCGTGCCCGCGTCCACCACGCGGCCGTCTTCCAGGACGATCACGCGGTCGGCCTGGCGCGCGGTAGAGACGCGGTGCGAGATGATGACGGCCGTGCGCCGGCGCATCTCCGCGGCCAGCGAGCGCAGGATGCGCTCCTCGGTGGTCGCGTCCACGCTGGAGAGCGCGTCATCCAGGATGAGAACGCGCGGGTCCTTGGCCAGCGCGCGCGCGATGGCCACGCGCTGCTTCTGCCCGCCCGAGAGGTTGATCCCGCGCTCGCCGATGCGCGACTGGTAGCCCTGCGGGAAGCCTTCGATCTCGCCTCGGATGGACGCGATGTCGCTCACCGTGAGCAGCACCGGATCCTCGAGCCCGGTCACGCCGAAGCCGATGTTCTCGCGAATGGTCTCCGAGAAGAGGAAGATGTCCTGCGGCACCAGGCCGATGGCCGCGCGCAGGTCGTGCAGCGCCAGCCGCTCGAGCGGCTTGCTGCCCAGCAGGATGCGCCCGCCCGTGGGGTCGTAGAGGCGCAGCATGAGGGCGACCAGCGTGCTCTTGCCCGCGCCGGTGGGGCCGACGATGGCCACGGTCTCGCCGTCGCGCACCTCGAAGGAGACGTCGTGCAGCACCTCGGCGCGCCCGCCCTCGACATCGTACGAGAAGGAGACGTTCTCGAAGCGAAACGAGCAGTCGCCGTCCGGGCCGACCTCGACGCGCGCCTCCGGCGCGGGGTCGGTAATTGTCGGCCGCACCTCCATGACGTCGTTGATGCGCTGCATCGACGCCAGCCCGCGCTCGCTCATGTTCATCACCCAGCCCAAGGCGATCATCGGCCACACGAGCATCGCCAGGTAGCCGTTGAACGCGACGAAGGTGCCCAGGGTTATGCTGCCGTCGATCACCAGCTTGCCGCCCGCGCCGAGGATGGCCAGCACGCCCAACCCGGCCACCATGGACAGGAGTGGGCGCAGCAGGCTCTGCACGCGGAACAGGCGCATGTTGGCGTCCACGTAGCGCTCGCTCTCGCCGCGAAATTCCTCCACCTCGTAGGCCTCGCGCGCGTAGGCCTTGACCACGCGGATGCCGCTCAGGTTCTCCTGCGCGCGCGTGTTGATGCCGGCGAAGCGCGCCTGCACGCGCTCGAAGAGCCGGTGGATCACCTTCATGCTGTAATAGACGACCACGGCCAGGAGCGTCATGGGCAGGAGGGCCGCGACGGTGAGGCGCCAGGAGAGCGCCACCATGAGGATGATCGACGAGGTGGCGGTGACGATCGTGTTGAGCGAGTACATCACGCCGGGGCCCACCAGCGTGCGCACCGCGTTGAGATCGTTGGTGGCGAGCGCCATGAGGTCGCCGGTACGGTGGCGGTGGTAAAAGACCGGGCTCAGCGACTGGAGGTGGGCGAAGAAGTCGGCGCGCATGTCCACCTCGATCTTGCGCGAGATGCCGATCATGATGCGGCGCATGAGGAAGCGGAAGAAGCCGCTGGCCGCGGACACCGCCACCAGCATCGCCGCGTAGAAGAGCATGCGCTCGCGCGTGGTCCCGGCGCGCAGGTCGTCGATGCCGAGCTTGAGGATCCAGGGGTCGAGGAGGAGCAAGAGGTCGGTGAGCACCAGACACGCCGCGCCCCCGGCCAGCCCGCGCCGGTAACGGCCCAGATAGCCGCGCACCGTACGGATGGCGCGGCGGCGTTTTTCTTTGGAATCCCTGGGCGCCGTCATACTATAATCATCCATGCAAGTAATTGTAGACTGCCAATATACGCCAGCGCGCCCGCGCGCGCAAACAGGAGTATCCCCGTGAAGGTACCGCCGCGAGAGGCCGTCTACGCGCTCCTGACCGAGTTCACGCAGAACCCGAGCCTCGTCAAGCACGCCCTCGCTGTGGAGGCGGCCATGCGCTTGTACGCCGAGCGCCTGGGCGGCGACCCCGACGCGTGGGGCGCGGTGGGGCTCATCCACGACTTCGACTACGAGCGCTACCCCTCTCTGGACGACCACCCCTTCAAGGGGGCCGAGATCCTGCGCGCGCGCGGCTACGACGAGGAGCTGATCCAGACCGTCCTCTCCCACGCCAACCACGCCGGCGTTGCGCGCGACACGCCCATCCGCAAGGCCCTCTTCGCCGTGGACGAGCTCTGCGGCCTCGTCACCGCCGTGGCCCTGGTGCGCCCCTCCAAGTCGCTGGCCGAGGTGGAGACGAAGTCGGTCAAGAAGAAGCTCAAGGACAAGGCCTTCGCCCGCAACGTGGACCGCGACGACATCCGCCGGGGCGCCGAACTCCTGGGGCTGGAGCTCGACGCGCACATCGGCAACGTCGTCGCGGCGATGAAGCGCATCTCCGCAGAGCTCGAGCTGTGATCCGCCGCCTCGCCCCACTCTTCTGCGCTTGCTGGCTCGCCGCGCTGGCGCCCGCGCGCGCGCAGGCGCCCGGCGAGGGCCAGATCGACATCAGCGACGATATCGGAAGGACCATCGAGCGCCTCGAGCGCCGGGTCGGCGGCGACCTTCCCGCCGAGGTGCAGGCCACGACCCTGCAGTGGCTCATCGAACTCTACACGAGCATGGGCGACTACGAGGGCGTGGAGCGGAGCTACCAGCGCATCTTCGTCTTCTTCCCCAACGACGTGGGCACGCGCAACACCTTCGCGCGCTTCCTCATGGACGTGCGCGGCGACTTCGTGCGCGCCGAGCGCGAGCTGCGGCTCGCCCACGGGTGGGCGACGGTGGCCGGCGACTTCCACCCCCGCCTGGGCGAGACCTACCTGCTGCGCGCCGAGCTGATGCAGCGCGTGGGCGAGCCCGAGCGGGCGCTGCGCATGGCCGAGGGCGCGCTCGCGTACCTCGACGAGTCCGCCGCCGCCGCCGCGTGGCGCATCGAGGGTCACAGCTACGCCGCGCTCGTGCGCTACGACGAAGCCGCCCACGCCTACCTGCGCGCGATCGCCATCGAGGGCGGCCGCAACGACGAGGACATCAACGCCCTCGCGCTCATCGCCGAACGCACCAACCGCTACGCCGGCGGCGGCGTGCGCGAGGCCGTTGCCGCCGCCATCGCGGAAGGTGTGCACGACCGGCGCGCGCGCATCGAGGCCGAGGGCGCGGAGGTCGTCATCCTGCGCGCCGCCGACGGCGTGGCGCTGGAAGCAACGCTGCGGCGGGCCGGCGGTCAAGCCGCGGTGCTCTTCGTGCCCGACCTCGGCGGGCGGCGGTCGGTATACGCGCCCTACGAGCAGCTCCTCTTCACCGACGACGTCACCACGCTGTCCCTCGACCCGCGCGGGCACGGCGACAGCCGCAGCGATTCCCTGCTCTCCGTGTACACCCTGCCCGAGCACCACCGCGAGCGCCTGAGCGGCGACGTCGCCGTGGCGATGCGCTATCTCACCGACACGCTCGGCGTAGACGCGGCTCGCATCGCCGTGGTCTCCGCCGGCGCCGGCTGCGCGCTCGTCGAGAAGGCGCTCTTCGAGGCCGGCCTCGGGCCCGCCGTCGTGCACCTCTCTCCCGACCTCGACGCCCAGGACCTCGACCTGCGCAACGCCGTCGCCTTCCACCCCGACCGCCCCGTCGCCATCGTGCTCTCCGAAGGGGACCTCGTCTCCCTGCGCTCCGAGCGCTTTTTCCGGGAGGTCAAGGTGCGGGAGCAGATGGAGATGCGCCTGTTCAAGGGCGCCGGCCACGGCGCGGAGATGCTCAGCCGCTCGGTCGAGGTGCTCCTGTGGGTGCAGTCGTGGATCTTGCGGGTCGTGGGCGGCTGACGTTCCCTCTGGTACGATAGTTGCGTCGTGTCCGGTGCCATGGTGGACCGGAGCTCCCGATCGTTCCTCCGTCGGGCCCGTGCGCCCTTCCTCGTCGGCCTCTGCACGACCCTGTGCGCCGTTGCGCCCGCGGCCGGGGCCCAGGCCCCGCGCGGCCAGGAGCGCGCCTTCGACGCGTCCATCACCGTCAAGGAACTCTTCGAGAAGGCGCGCCAGGCTTTCGGCCTGGAGAACCACGACCTCGCCGAGGAGTTCTACACCGAGATTCTGATCCGCGAACCCAACAACGTGCGCGCGATCGTCGAGCTGGCCAACGTCTTCGAGCGCCGCGGCAAACTCGAGTATGCGCACGGGCTCCTCGTGCGCGCCGCCAAGCTCGCACCCACCGACGCCGCCATCGCGCAGCGCCGCTCCAACGTCGAGCGCATGCTCGTCTCCGTACTCGACGGCGAGGTCGACCTCCTCATCGAGCGCCGACAGTACGAGCAAGCCATACCCAAGATCGCCGTGCTGGCCGGCATCGCGCCCGACAACGCCGGCGTGTTCTACAAGAGGGCCGTATGCAAGAAGGAGATGGGGAGACTCTTCGCCGCACTCGCCGACGTCGAGCGCGCGCTCCAGCTCGGCCAGGACAAGCAGTATTACGAGCTGCGCGACGCCATCGTGTCGCGCATGCGGCAGCGCGAGACCCAGGAGATGCGCGCCCAGGCGCGCCAGCTCGCCGCCTCCGACGACCCCGGCGCGCAAGACGAAGCGCTCCGCGTCCTCGCCGCGCTGCTCGAGGACGAGCCCGACGACAAGTGGGCGCGCGCCGAGTTCATTCGCCTCAGCGGCGGGACGACCGCAGCCGCGTCCGACAACGCGCGCGGCGTGTCGCAGTGGCTGAGCGAGTCCGGCAACACGGCGCTCGGCTACACCGCGCGCGCCGCGGCCCTCGTCGAACGCCACTTCGCGCTCCTCGTCGCCTTCTTCGGGGTCGTCATCGTGTTCCGCTCGCCGCTCGCGCGCGTGCTCGCCAAGCGCCTGGCCAAGAAGCCGCTCCTCGCCGGCCAGTTCAGCCGCTTCACCTTCCCCGAGATCCTCTTGATGCTAAACGCCGAGCCCCACACCGGGGTGCTCCACGTCAAAGGGCCCACGTGCAGTGGGAAGCTGTTCTTCGAGCGCGGCGAGCCCTACCACTGCGGCGTGGGCAAGCTGGTGGGCACCCAGGCGCTGCACCGCCTCCTCGACGATGTCGACGCCGGCGAGTTCTCCTTCCACGATTCCTCGCTCCCCTCGCGGCGTACGATCGACATCCCCCTGAGCCTCATCCTCATCGAGCAGGCTCGCGCAACCAGCGGAGCCGCCCCGCCCCCCAAGGAGCCGGCGAAGAAGTCACGCATGAAGGAACTGCTGGAGAGCCGGGAAGGCTAAGCAGCACGCTCGGACTTCAGTATCCCGGTAATAGCCCGATCACCCAGCGGATCAGATAGCCCTACACCAGCTCGATCGCCTGTACCAGCCGGTCGATCTCGCCCGTGCTGGTGACGACGGTTTGGGGGCGTGGGACGCGGGGTTGGGCGCCGCCACGGGCGTCCTGTGCGCAGTCGGAGAGGGAGTCGCGGACGCGGTCCAGCTCGTCGGGGCTGCGGTCGACGAGGGCCAGGAAGAAGGCGCCGGGAACGCGGCCGCGCACGATGGTGTCGCCCGCGGTGAGCACGGCCTGGCTCCACGCGGAGAGGGCGTGCACGGGGCCGGCGAGGGCGTCGGCGTCGGCGCTGGGTGCGGTGTCGAACTCGCACTTGAGGAATGACACGTTCTGGCGCTTGCGCTCGGCGGTGCGCCGCAGGAGGCGCACGGGATTCAGAAAGTCCTTGCCGCGGTCGTAGGCGGGCAGGAGGGGCAGGGTGATGCGCACGTGCTTCTCGTCGGCGTCCTTGCGCAGGACGAGGGTGCCGCCGAGCTCGGCCACCATGCTGGTGCACGCTCGGTGCTCGAAGTCGAGGCGCGTGGGCGCGGGGACGAGGCGCAGGGTGCCGCCGGTCGCCATCTCGCGCTCGATCACACGCGCGGGCGGTAGGGCCGGGTCGGCGAGGTAGTGCATGCGCACGTCGATCTGGCAGGCGGTGCGCGCGTCGTCGTGGACGACGCTCACCTCGCGCCGCGCGTTGGGAGCCCCGCCGCAGAGGAGACTGCTCACGAGGGTGGCCAGCGCGTCGGGATCGGTGAAGGCCAGCACGGGGGTACCCACCTGGCGCGCCACCACGGTGGTGCCGTGGAGGTCGGGATCCTTGCCGAAGAGGCGCGTCGTGATCTCTTCCACGAGCGCGGCCACGTTCACGAGGCGGCGCGCGACCACGATCTGTCCCAGGGTCATCTGCAAGAGCTCGAGCTGGCTCTCCACCATGGACACCACACGGTCGATGTTGCGGCGGCTGATGCGCGCGAGCTGGGTCTGGGCGGGGTCCATGACCTCGCGCAGCTGGTCGAAGAGGCCCTCCATGGCGAGCTTGAGCGCGGTGAGCGGCGTGCGCAGCTGGTGGGAGAGATCCGTAACGAGGCCCATGCGCAGCTCGTCCAGGCTCTCCACGGTGGACTGGGCCGCGCGGCGGTGGAGCGCGTAGCGCACGGCGGACCACAGCTCGGAGGGATCGTCGCCGCGGCGCAGCACGCGCGCGATGCCAAGCGCGCGCGCGGACGACTCGACGGCGACGGGGTCGCCGGCGGTGAGCAGAATGACAGGTACGTCGACTCCGATCTCGCGCAGGCGCCGGGCGAGCTCAACTCCGTCGGCGCTCGGCGCGTCGGCGTCGCCGATCACGAGGTCGTACGCGCGGCGCGCGCACGCCGCCATCGCCGCCGACGCGGAAGCGTGGCCGATGACGTCGTAGCCGTGCTTGATGAGCGACTGCGCGAGGGATTCGCGGGCGCGGTCGTTACCGTCGATAACGCAGATGCGCTTCATTCTCCCCCCGTGTCCGCCGGCCAGAGCCGGCGGACCGGTGCGGTGTCACTGGGTGTGTTGGCCACGAGGGTTTTCCGCGCCGGCAAGGGCAATCACCATGCCACCGGCGTGCACGCGCCGGTGCCGCGCCGCCGCGCGGAGTCGGCGGAACGCACGCGGAGGTGTCCAGCGCTTAGAGGCGCGACGGGAAACGGTGGGAAAATGGGTGGCAAACGGGGGATCTTGGCGGACGGACGCGCAAAACGCCACCGGCCGCCTCAGGGTGCAATCCGGGCCATAGGGGTGCGAGACTACGGGAAATAGACGACGATGCCGGCTTCGCCGGCGGTGTCGGTGGCGCGGTCCTCCCCCGGCGCCGCCTCGATCTGCGCCCCGGCCACGAGGCGCAGGGCCTTCGAGTAGTCCCAGTGCACGCGGGCGAAGTAGACGTCGCGGGTGATGCCGCTCTCGAAGAGAAGGACGGAGAGGCCGAGGCGCACGCCGGTGCGCCCGCCGAGCGGGACCATGAGGCCCGCCCCGACGCGGCCGTAGTCGTCGACGAGGCCGAGTGCGGCCGCCTCATCGGATTGCCGCCCGACGATGGCGCCGCCCGCGCTCGCCCACCAGTGCAAGATGTCGAGCGTGTCGACGTAGGCCAGCGCGAGCCCGAACTCGAGGCTCTCGCTGGCGTAGGGAAACACGCGGCCGGTGCCGGTGCCGGTGCCGAGGTCGGCGGCCAGTGCGAGGCGCGCGTGCCGCCCGCGCCACAGGTCCTGGCGCAAGCGCACGCGCAGATCTCCGAAGCCCGATTGGATGTCCCGGCCGGGGACGGCGGTGGTGATGAAGGGCAGCTCCAGGTCGACGAGCAGCCCCGGGCGCGGGGCGAAACGGCCGGCGAAGTGGACCATGGAGGCGCGCGTATCCTCGGTGTCGGTGCCGATGAAGCGCGCGACCGCGCTGGTCCGGTGGGGGGCAACGAGGAAGCCCGCGTACCCGGCGGCGTCTTCGTAGACGCCGACGGCGCGGGCTTCGCGAACAGGTCCCCTCAGGGTCGCGACCAGGCACAGGCAAACCACTATAGCCGGTGCGTGGCGCATCGGTCCCCCACCCGGGCGGTGGCGTTCGTTACTGGTGGACGACCCCTTCGAGGAGTTGCACCTTTCCCTGTCTCAGGAACTGAACCCAGATCGTATGCCGGTTCCCCGGCAGGGCGTCCTTGCTGACCACCTTGCCAAAGTCGTTCCACGAACGGTGGTGGAGCACGTCGCCGATCTGGTAGGTGTCCGCTTCCGAGTACTCTTTGGCGTTCTCGACGTCGAGATCTTCGAGCGCCACGGGTTTCTCGCCGGCGGCTCCCTCGGCGTCGCCGGCGGGATCCTCGTCGGGCATGTAGGGCAGGAACCCCTGACATCCCGGGCACTTCAGCCACACGACGCTCTCGCTGCTGCCCTGCTTGATGATCTCCATGTCGAAGTCGGCTTTGCACACCGAGCAGTGCTGCCGAATGGTGTTGGAACCGACGCTGGGCACGGTGTCGTGTTTCATTCCTAGGTCACGGTGATACGGCAGC
>JAOTVO010000206.1 GCA_029863355.1 Candidatus Krumholzibacteriia bacterium | reverse complement strand
TGCCGAGCACGCCGCTGGCGAAGAGCAGCGCGTACTCACGCGGCGGCGCGGAGTGAAAGAGCGTGCCCCCGGCGATATAGATCGTGGGCACGTAGAGCAAGAGGGCAAGCACGTCCTTGAACGCGTTGAGCGCGACGGGGTGGACCGTCTCCCCGCTCTTCTTGAACAGGACCACCGCGAACGCCCACAGGACGGCCGCGGCGAGCGCCAGCGCCTCTCCCGCGTAGGGCACGTTCAGTCTCCGCCGCCCGACGGCTCGCGCTCGCGCGCGGGCCTTCCGCGATGGGCGAGTCCGCCGAACTCGGCGATCTGCTCCGCGGGGACGTTGTAGCGGTGCAGGACGTTGGTGAAGATCTCCACCGACGCCTCCAGCTCCTCCGGGACGACGTCGTCGGCGCCCGACCGGTACAGCGGCAGCATCTCCTGGACGTAGCGCGTGCGCGCGACGATGTAGAGACGCCGGTTGAGGGCGCGCGCTGCCTCCACGGTCCGGCGCACACCGAGGGGGTCGGGGATGGATACGACGAGCACGCGTGCGCCGGCCACGTCGGCCTCCTGCAGAACGGCCGGCTGGGTGGCGTCGCCGTAGAAGATGGGTTCTCCGCGTTCTTGCTCCTTGCGCACCGTCTCGTAATTGATCTCGATGACGACATAGGGAATGTCGAGCAGGCGCGCCGACTGCGCGACCAGCCGGCCGATGACGCCAAAGCCGACCACGACGATGTGGTCGCGCAGGGTTTCGCCGTCACCGTCGGCGACGAAGTGGCGTCCCGCGCGGATCCGCGCGGGCAGCGGGAGCCGGCACCAGGCGTCGGCCAGCGGGTGCGACGCCTTGAGCACCAGCGGCGTGACGGCCATGGTGAATATGGCCACCGCGAGGAAGCGCTGGTACCCGACCTCGGGGATCAGGCCGGCCGCCAAACCGGTGGTCATCAACACGAGCGAGAACTCACCCACCTGCGCCAGGGCGATGCCGGCGAGGACGGCTATGCGAAACGGCTGCCCCAAGGCCAGTCCCGTGAGCGTGCCCGTCACCGTTTTGAGCATGATGACGCCCAGCGTGAGCAGCCCTAGCAGTGCCGCCTCTCGCGCCACGAAACCCACGTCGAGCAGCATGCCGATCGAGACGAAGAAGAACGCCGTGAACACGTCGCGAAACGGCACCGTGCTGCCCAGGGCGCGGTGGCTGAAGTCGGACTCGGAGATGATGAGCCCGGCGAGGAAGGCGCCCAGCGCCAGCGACAGACCCATGAGCGAGGTGAACCAGGCCACGGCGAAACACAACAGGCCCACGGTGAGCAGGAACAGCTCGTTGCTGCCGGTGCGCGCGATTTGTTCGAACAGGTGCGGCACCACCCACCGCGCCAGCGCCCACGTCACGAACGCGATGATCGCGCCCTTGCTCACGAGCCAGGCGATCTCTCGCGGCAGATCGGGGGCGCTGCCGGCCAGCATGGGCACGGCCAGCATCATGGGGATCACCGCGATGTCCTGGAAGATCAGGATGCCGAGGGTGGTCCGCCCGTGCGGCGCGGACAGCTCCGAGCGCTCCTGCAGGAGCTTGAGGATGATCGCCGTGCTGCTCAGCGCGGTCACACAACCGACGAGTACCGCTGCTTGCGGGGGGACGCCGAGGCGCACCGCGACGGCCCAGGTCAGCGCGGCCGTGAGGACGACCTGAATCAGTCCGCCAGCGAACACGAGCCGCCGGATGCGGACGAGCGTGGCCAGAGAGAACTCGATGCCGATGGTGAAGAGCAGGAGGATCACGCCGATCTCGGCCAGCGTCTCCACCTCGTGCGTGGCCGTTACCAGGCCCAGGCCATGCGGGCCGGCAATGACGCCGGTGACGAGGAGCCCGACGAGCGTGGGCAGGCGCACGCGGTGGCACGCCAGCGACACGACCACGGCGAGGATGAGGATGACGAAGATATCCCTGAGCAGAGGGACGGGCACGGCGGCATTTTACGGCATTTGGCGGGGAGCCGCCAGCGCCGAGCGAGCGGACGCTTCGACGCCGGGGCCGCGCCCCTTGCGCACGAGCCGTCCCCCGAGGTACAATCGTGGTACCCCTGACCGCTTCCCTCATGCAACTTGCCCAGCGCATCTGCGTGCTAGTGGGCGTGCTCTCGACGCTCACCGCCTCCACCGGGGCGGCGCCCGGCGGCCACCCGTGCCTGCTCTTCACCGAGGCCGAGCTGCCGGCCTTGCGCCTCAAAGTCGCCGATGGCGGGGCCGACGACGACGCCTACGCCCTCATACGCGACCTCGCCACGATATCCTACCCCGGCATTTCGCTGGCCTCGCTCACGGGGACCGGCTTCGCGCTCGAGGTCATGCCCAACCTCGGGATCGCGGCCCACTTCCCGAGCGGCGGCGATTCCAGCGCGCTCGCGCTGGGGCGCGACCTCACCCTCTATATCGCCGACACGTTCGCCGTCGACTTCGACGAGGCCGCTTCGGGGCTTCGCCTGCGCGCGCTCGCGCTCGGCTACGACCTGTTCTTCGGCGAGGCGCCGGATTCGCTGCGCGCACGCGTCCGCCTGGAGATGGAGAGCTATCTGCTCCTGATGGCACGGCACGTCGCCTATGAGGTCTTCGAGTACCGGCCCTACATCGGCAACCACGGCGCCATGTTCGCCGCTGCCATGGGCCTGGCGGCCATCTGTCTCGACGGAGAGTCGGACCCCGCGCTCCTCGCCGACGCGATCGCGCGCGCGGACCGGATCTGCCAGAACCTCTTCTTGTGGCAGATCGACGCGGACGGCGCATACAAGGAAGGAGCTTTATACGGGGCGTGGACCATGCACCACCTCGTCTACTATTTTCACGCGCGCAAACGCTTCGACGGCGTCGATCTCGGAGCCCATCCACGCGTGCGTGCGATGGAGCGATGGTTCGCCTACGAGCTGCTGCCCGAAGGAAGCGCCGCGACGCTCAATCTGAACGACTCCAACTACAACACGCGTCCCCTCGCGCGCAACGCGACCTACTTCGACTGGGCGACCGGCGAATGGCAGAGCGGTCTCTGCGCCTGGATCCGCGAGCGGGTGAGCGGCGCGTACGGCTTGAACATGTGGCAGCTGGCCGACAATGCGGCGACGGTCATCTGGTATCGCCCCATCCCAGCCGTGCACCCCGGCACGATCCTCGCCACCTCGCGCCTGTTCCTCGGCCGCGGCCTCTACCACTTCCGGACAGGATGGCCCGTCGGCGCCTCGTCCGACGACCTGGTGTTCGCTTTCTTCTCGGGGAAGTTCCAGGGCGGCCACTGGCAGGAGGATATCGGCCAGTTCGTCCTGCACGGCTACGGCGCGTCCTTCGTCGTCGACCACGGCGCCGGCAGCATTGCCAAGCAGAGCGAGTCCCACAACATCGTTTTCGTCGACGGCGCGGGCCAGCACAACGCCGGCGGCGCCATCGGCACCGACGGCGAGATCGCTGCTTACCTCATGAACGGTTTCGCCGACCACCTCCTCGGCGACGCGACCGCCGCCTACACGACGCACAGCGCGCTGAACAACCCCGGCATGCCCTTGCCGGGCCTCGACTGGTCGTGGGGTTACCACGGCGCGAACCCCGTGGAACGTGCCCAACGGCGCGTGCTGGCCGTCCACGGCGGCAGCGCGCCCCCGTACTTCGTGGTCATGGACGACGTGGACAAGGACGGCCAGATTCACGCATACCAGTGGCGCATGCACACGCTCGTGACCAACACGGTCGACGCCGCGGCCGACCCCGCCGTCATCACCGCGCCCAACGGGGCGTCGATGAGGATGTGGCTGCTGGCGCCGTCGCGCGAGGCGGTGTCTATCGAGACGAGCGCATACGACAACGGCAACGGCGAGCCGGACTCCAAGTTGCTGCGCGTGACCCACGAGGACACCACAGCCCGCTTCACCGTACTCCTCCTGCCCTTGCGCGCCGGAGAGACGGTCCCGTCCGTCTCTTCCGAAAGCCACGAATGGGGTGCCACCGCCGTCGTCGGCTGGGACGGCGAAACGGTCGACTACTTCGTGCGCAACGACCCCGGCGCCACGGTGACCTCCGGCCCGGTGACCACCGACGCCCGCGCGGCGCTGGTGCGCTGGTCCGGCGGGGCGGTGTCGGGCTACGTCGCCTGCGACGCCACGCACCTCTCCTTCGCTGGCGCCGAGTACGTGCGCTTCAACGACGGGCGCGCCACGGGCGCGCTCTCCGGCGCCGTCGTGCGCTTCGACCGCTACGACGCCGACTTTCGCTTTCTCGACACCGGGATCACGGCGGTCTACTATCGCGACCAGAACCGCTCGTTCGTTAACAACGGCGGCTTCCTGGTGCCCGGCGGTCTCACCGGCGTCGACGCGTCGCCGGTTCCGGCGTCGCCCATCGCCATCGACGCTTCCCCCAACCCGTTTAACCCGTTCGTGCGCATTCGCCTGCGACTCGCGGCAGCGGCCGGCGTCGAGTTGGACGTGTACGACGCGCGGGGGCGGTGGGTCCGGGCCCTGTGGCGCGGGCGCCTGGAGGAAGGCACGCACACCTTCGCCTGGAAAGGCGACGACCACCGCGGCGCGCGCGTGGCGAGCGGCGTGTACTTCGTGCGCGCGCGCGCGGCCGGGCGAGCGAGCGCGGTAAAGGTGACGCTCGTCGAATGACGGCGCCGCCGCGCACGCTCGTCGGAGAAACCGCTTGACGCCCCGCAGCCGCGGGGCGTAACGTCATGCCCGCATCGACGGTTTCAGGCGTCGCCGCCGCAGGTCGCGGCGCGGCCCTGTGGGGAAGAGGGTGCGAATCCCTCGCGGACCCGCCACTGTGATTGGCGATCGAGCCATCAGCCAGGAACCCACCTGAAATCGCCCGGTTCCACGACCTCTTCGAGGACTGAGAGGAAGGGATCTTGCGATTGACCCCCGCACATCGTTCTCGCTCATAGCGCTGGCCGGGCTGTCCTGCGCGTGGTCGCCGTATGTGGGCGCTTCACCCTCCGCATCCGGCGCAGCCCGGGACACGCTCTACGTGGTCGCGCCCATCATCGTCTCCGCGCCGCGCGCCGACGCGCGCGCGCGCCTGTTCGACCGCGCGGGCTTCGTCGCGCTCGTCGACCTGGCGGGCCGCCGCGACCGCGTCGAGGATCTCGCGCACGTGCTCTCCTCGCAGTTGGGCGTGCGCGTGAAGCAGTACGG
>JAOTVO010000205.1 GCA_029863355.1 Candidatus Krumholzibacteriia bacterium | reverse complement strand
TCGACGTAGCGCACGCGCGCGATGTACTGCTGCAGCGCCTCGTTGGAGTCGGTGCTGGGATCGGGGTCGCGGGACTTCCAGAACTTGGCCCACTCGGTCGCGCGCTCGGACGGCTCCGCTTTGCGCAGCCCTTCGAGCTCGTCCTTGGGCGCGATGAGCGCGAGGATCTCCAGCGTCTCCTCGAACTTCGGCCCCAGCATGGCGCGCGTGACGTCGATGCGCAGATCGGCCGAAGTGGTGGCTTCGCGCTCGGGGCTGCGGGTGATGGCGCGCAGGTTGACCGTGTAGCGACCGGGCTCCCACTCGTCGACCTTGAAGCCGACCACCCAGGCGTCGTTGCGCCCGGTGATCGCCACCTCGCGCTTGCCGTAGGCCATCTGGTGGTGGCCGGCGTCGACCACCTCGTAGTAGAGGTTGCACGGGATCGGCTCGGCCACGGGCTGCTCCAGGAAGAGTTCGAAGCGCACGACCGGTTGCCGATCGAACGCGTCCATGTCCGAGCTGTCGACGAGCGCGGGTGCGGTGGGATGGTCCGCCTGGAACTCGCGCCAGGTGGCGAAGGAGACCAGGCTGCGCGTCGGCACCATCATGATCAGCGGCGTTCCGAACCCGATGCCGGAGGCGAGGAAATCCGGGACGCGCAGCGCCACCGATCGGCGCGCGACGATCTGCGTCTGCTTGACGCGCAGCGTGCCCTCGACCTCGTACTCCCCCGGTTGCAGGCGCAGGACGCGCGAGGTGCGCGAGCGCAGCTCGCGCTTGCGGGTCTCCTCGTAGGACTGCACGGTCGCCGATCCGTGGACCACGTAGGTGCCCTCGAGGTCGCCCTCGGCGTTCCATATGGACAGGTAAACCTCGTAGCGCGCGTCGTAGACGCCCTGCTTCTTGAAGAAGATGAGGTTGCGGAAGGGCACCTCCACCGTCACGCGGGTGGCCGGGGCGCGGGTGGAGTCGAGGAAGGCGTTGGCGTAGAGGCCGAACGCCGTCTGCGCGCTCGGCGCGCCCGCCGGCTGTGCGCGCGGCGCGCCCGCCGCCAGCGCGACGAACGCGGCGGCCGCCAGGGTTGCTCGATGGATCGTCATGTTCGGGCGTGGCGCAGGGGCCGCGGGTTGGCGACTTCGCCCCAGAATACCCGCCGCGTGGGCGGCGGGCAAGCCCGGACTGCCCGCGCTATTCGTAGCGCAGCGCGTCCACCGGGTCCATGGTCGCGGCACGGCGCGCCGGGTAGAGTCCGAAAACCACGCCCACTACGGCCGAGAACAGCAACGCCGCCACGGTCCAGAAAGCGGAGAACGCGAACGGGAAGTGGATGGCGCGCGACACCACCCAGGCCAGGAGCGTGCCCAGCGCGGTGCCCGCGAGGCCGCCGATGCCGGTGAGCGTCGCCGACTCCACCAGGAACTGCTGGAGGACGTCGCGGCGCGACGCGCCCACGGCCATGCGCACGCCGATCTCGCGCGTGCGCTCGGCCACCGATATGAGCATGATGTTCATCACGCCGATGCCACCCACGACGAGGCCGATGGAGGCGATCACGGTGAGCACGAACCCGATGGGCACGGTGACGCGGCGCACCAGATCGAGAAAAGACTCGCTCGAGCCCACCGCGAAGTCGCTCTCCTGGCCCGGACGCAATCCGCGGCGAACGCGCAGGACGGCCACCATCTCCTCCTCGCCGTCCTCCAGGGTGCGTCCCTCGCGCACGTTGGCGTAAATGGTGATGAAGTCCTCTTGGCGCTGCAAATCCTTCTCGAACGTCGTGTGGGGCACCACCACGAAGTTGTCCGAGAACCTCCCGGCCAGGTGGTGCCGGGTGGCGAAGGTGCCGACCACGCGGTAGGGTCGCCCCGCCACGTGCACGTACTCGCCGATCGGATACTCGTGCTCAAACAGGTCCTGCGCCGGACCATATCCGAGCACGATCACGCGCTCGCGGTGGCGCGCCTCGAGCTCGCTGAAGAACCGGCCCTCGGCGAGCTCGATGGTGAAGAGATCCGGAAACGACGCGGAGGACCCGACGATCCCCGTCGGCGGCGTGCGGCGCGAACGGTAGCGCACCACGGGACTGGCCGCAGCCTGGACGATAAAGCTGACGCGGTCGAGGGAGGGACAGCCGGCGGCGAGCGCCGCCGCGTCCTCGCGCGTGAGCTCGCGCCGGCGCAGCTGCGCCTGCGCCTCCTCGCCGGTGACGATGAGGTCGGTCTTCTGCGCCCACAGGTAGGGGCGGTTCGCGGAGACCATGTCGTGGTTGATCTTGCGAGCCAGGCCCGAGAGCACCGTCACCATCATGAGAATCGTCGTGATCCCGATGGCCACGCCGAGCACAAGCAGCCCCGAGCGCATGCGGTGCGCCCGCATCACGCCCAGCGCCTGCGCGAGGTTCTCGCGCCAGACGGCGGCCTGCGAACGTCCGTTCCCTTCCATCATCTACTCCGCGCGGAGCGCCTCGACGGGGTCGAGTCGCGCCGCCTTGAGCGCCGGATAGGTTCCGAACACCAGCCCCAGCAGCACCGTCGTCGCGAAGGCCACCACCACGATGGCCGCGTTGACCACGTACGGGAGCACCGTGGCCAGCGAGACGACGGAAGCGATCGCGAAGCCCAACAGCATGCCGATGAATCCACCCAGCACGCTTAGCGTCGCCGACTCGACGAGGAACTGCCACACGATGGCCAGCCGGCGCGCGCCGATCGCCTTGCGCACCCCGATCTCGCGCGTGCGTTCGGTGACGGAAACGAGCATCGTGTTCATCAGCACGATCCCGCCCACCACCATGGAGATGCCCACCAGCGCCACCAGCGCCACCATGACGCCGCGGCTGACCGCCTTCCACAGGTCGACGAGCTGGCCGCTCGTTGAGACCGCGAAGTCGTCGGCCTCTCGCGGGCGCAGGCCGTGGCGGACACGCATGGCTACGCGCGCCTCCTCCACGGCGTCGTCGACCAGGGCCACGTCGTGCGCGCGCACGCGGATCTCCAGCGACTCGCCGGGACCGAACACCTTGCGATAAGCGCCCAGGGGAACGATGACGAAGCGGTCTCGGCTCTGTCCGAGGAGCCGGCCGCGGGCCGCGGCCACGCCGATCACCTTGAAGTGCCGGGCGCCCACGCGCACGAGTTGCCCCAAGGCCCGCCGCGGAGCGATGAGCTCCTCGTAGACTTCCCACCCGATGACGGCGACCTGCGCACTCTCGCGGTCCTCGAGCGCGGTCAGGTGGCGTCCCGAGTCCAGGGGCAGGCTCTCGACGAACGGATAGGCCGCCTCCTCGCCGCGCACCTCCACCTCGCCCAGGTTCTTCTCGAAGACCCCCACGCGCGCCGTCGCCGTTGCCCGCGCGCTCACGTGATCGGCAAGGGTGAGCTGCTCGCGCAGCCACTCGGCGTCGTCGCGGTCAATGCGCGGATTGTGGCGCAGCGCTTCGAGGAAGCGGTCGAAGTCGGTGACGGCCTCCAGGAAGCTCACGCGCTGGATGGAGAACACGGAGGTGCCCTCGGCGGCGACCTCCTGGCGGATGTAGTTGTCGATGCCGCCGAGGAGCGAGACCACGGCGACGACGGACATGATCCCGACGATGTTTCCGAGCAGCGTGAGCAGCGTGCGCAGCTTGTTGGCCACGAGTGCGCCGACCGCGACGCGCATGCCCTCCAGGAGGAGACGCACAGGCGCTACTCCTTCTTCTCGCGCCGCGCCTTCTCGACTTTCACGGCGTCGCCGTCGCGCAGCTCGGCTATGGCGCGGAAGGGCCCGCTGACCACCTGCTCGCCCTCCTCGAGCCCCCACGCGACCGCGAAGTGGCGCTCGCCGGCGATGCCGACGCTGACGCGGCGAAAGCGCGCCACGCCGTCCTCGACCACGAACACGCCCTCCACGTCGCGATCCCCGTCGAGCGAGTCGCTCGCTGCCGCGCCGTCGCCGCCCGCGCTCGCGTCGCGGTCGAGCGCGCGTTCGTCGCGCACGGTGAGGCACTGGATGGGGATGGCCAGCGCGCCCTTGACCTCGGCCACGGTGATGTCGACCGAAGCGCTCAGACCGGGCCGGATGTCGGGTATCGTCTCGCGGATGGTCACCACGACCTCGAAGTCCACCGACTCCTGTCCCATTCCCGCCTGCGCGCGCAGCGCGCTGTTGCCCACTTCGCGCACCTCGCCCCTGAACGTCGTGTCGGGAAACGCGTCCAGGCGGACCGTCGCGGGCTGCCCGGGTGCGACGAAGACCACTTCGGTCTCGTCCACGCGCACTTCCGCCTCCATCTCGGCGAGGTCGGCGACGGTGAGCAACACGGTGCCGGGGTTGTTGAGCGTGCCCATGATCGCGCTCTCTCCCTCCTCGACGTTGAGCGCCACGATGACCCCGGACATCTCGGCCGTGATGCGCACCTGCGAGAGCTCGTGGCGCGCCTTGGCCAGGTTGGCCCGGGTCTGGGAGAGCTGCTCGATCGCCGTCTTCACCCGGGCCCGGGCCACGTCGAGGGCGACGGCGGCGTCGCGCAGCTCGTCCTCGGAGAGGAAGTCCTTGGCGCGGAGCTCGCGCGCGCGCGCGTGGTCGTACTCGGCCTTCTTCAGGTTCGCCTGCTCGAGCTCGAGCGAGGCCGCCGCGCCGCGCGCCGCCGCCTCCAGCTGCTCGACGCTGGTCGCGTACGCAGTGGGGTCGATTTCGAGGAGGAAGTCGCCCTTGGCGACGGTGTCGCCCTCCTCGACGGCCACGCGCGTGACCTTGCCCATGGCCGAGGCGCTGACGTTCACGCGGCGCCGGGGCTGGATGTTGCCCGACGCGGTCACGATCTTCTCGACGTCGCGGCGCTCCACCTCCGCCACCTGCACCTCGGTGCGCGAGCGCCGATCGGAGCGCAGGTTGAGCAGCACCAGAACGGCGATGACGATCGCCCCGCCCCCGATGATCAGCACCTTCTTCACCCCTTTGCCTCCTCCGTTATTCGCCGCGTCGGCGATCCGATTCGATCCTGCCGTCGCGCAGCCGGATTTCGCGCCGTGCGTGCGAGGCCACCTCGTCGTCGTGGGTGACGACGATCACCGTGTTTCCCCGCCCGTTGAGCGTGCCGAACACGCCCATGATCTCCGCTCCCGAGCGGCTGTCCAGGTTGCCCGTGGGTTCGTCGGCCAGGATGATGGCCGGGTCGTTCACCAGCGCGCGCGCGATGGCGACGCGC
>JAOTVO010000204.1 GCA_029863355.1 Candidatus Krumholzibacteriia bacterium | reverse complement strand
GACCACGGCGGGCACCTTCGAGGAGTACGTCGAGTACCCCCGCGGCCACTACACCACACCGCTCGAGAAGGTGGATCTGTTGCAGAAGTTCGCCGCCCTCGCCGCGCCGGAGCTATCCGAGCGGAAGGTGGAAGAGATCTACGATTTGGTGATGGCGTTCGACGCGCTCGACTCGCTCGCGCCGTTCTTCGAAGCGGTGCGCATCCGGTGAGGAGGATGGGGGCACCGCCGCCGCTCAGGCCGGTTTGATGTTCCGGTTCGTGCGGAATACGTTATCCGGATCCCAACGCTTCTTGATCTCGGCGAGCCGCTGGAGTGCCCCGCCCAGCGCGGCCTCGGTGCGCTCGGGACCTTCATCCTGGGTGAGAAAGTTGATGTACGTGCCACCGGTAGAAAACGACTTCATGTCGTTCCAGGCTCCGCGTGTCCACTCGATATGCACCGTGTCCTCGTCCGCCCGCTCCCACGAGGCCGCCACGTTGAGCACGTAGCGCGCGTCGCGGTTGCCCACCGGCGAGTGCGCCTCTTCGAGCCGGTTGAGGGCACCGTCGATCTGGAACAGGATCACGGCCGAGTGCGGCGATCGGATTCTCGCCGCGTGATCGATGAACTTCTCGCACAGGGCCGGCTCGATCCGCGGGAGGTACTCGCTCTTCCAGTAGTAGCGCCGGCCCGTCGGCTGCGTGGCGTCGAGCAGCGACTGCATCTGCGCGTAGGGCCGGCGCACGAGCACGTCGCCGATGGGGTTACCGAAGGCCTTGATGGGGGCGACGACCGCTTCGCCCTCCTCGGGTCTCCCGGTGTAGCAGGCGAGCAGCGCCACGATCGGCTTCCCGTGCCAGTTCTTGGGAAGCCACGGCGAGGGAGGGGCCGGGCGCATCAACGCGACCAGCGTGAGCTCGGGCGGCGCGTCCTCGGCGAGCGTCCAGTAGAGCTCGAGCACCTGGGACGCCTCGCTGGCCGGCCAGGCCACCACGCCGCCGACGATCTCCGGACCCACGGGGTAGAGCGCGTAGTCGATGCCGGTCACCACGCCGAAATTGCCGCCACCGCCCCGCAACGCCCAGAAGAGATCCTCGTTCGCGTCGCCGCTCGCGCGCACCAGCCGCCCGTCGGCCGTCACCACGTCCATCCCCAGGACGTTGTCTGACGTCCAGCCCCAACGCCGCGTCAGGTAGCCGAACCCGCCTCCCAGGGTCAGCCCCGTGACACCGGTGAGCGAAACGAAACCAAGGACGGCGGCGAGCCCGTGCACCTGCGTTTCGCGATCCACGTCGCCGAGCTGGCAACCCGCCTGCGCGTGGGCCACCTTTCGCTCCGCGTCCACCCACACACCGCGCATGAGCGACAGGTCGAGCATCAGGGCGCCATCGGCCGCGGCCAGGCCGGCGATGTTGTGTCCGCCGCCCTTGATGCAGAGCAAGAGGTCGTTTTCGCGCGCAAACTCCACGCCCGCGATCACGTCGGCGACGCCGAGGCAGCGCGCCACCAGGGCGGGCCTTCTCTCGATCATGCCGTTCCACAGCGTGCGGCACGCCTCGTAGCCGGCGTCGCCGGGCGTCAACATCGGCCCCCGGAGACGCATCTTCAAGCCGTCCAGCGCGTCCTGCTTCAGGTCGATCTCGCGACCGTCGGTCGTTTTCACTCGCATGGCCCCAGGCCTCCCTTTACGCAAATGGCCGAATCGCCCAATCGTGATCACGTGATTTACCACGAACCCCCGCGAGAGTTCCACCTTCAACAAATAGATCCGGATATCGCAGACGGAGGCAAGCGCCCCGGCCCGGCGCTGCCAAAAATGATGCAAATGCATGATATGAACCGGACCCATCGGTCTGGTATTATGTCTGGTTGGGCCGCTAGCCGGGAGGTCAGACCATGCGGATCCGTACTTCTTCGACGCTTTCAATCCTCGTCGCGCTCTCCGCTCTCGGTTTCGTTGGCGCCCGCGCGTCTGTCTACTACGCAGACGCCGCGCGCCCGGATGATTCCGGGGACGGACTGTCATGGGGCAGCGCCAAGCAAACGATCCAGGCGGCCATCGGTGCCTCGGCCTTCGGGGATACCATACTGGTGAAGTACGGATCGTACGCCATCACCACCGACATCGTGATCGATTCCACGCGGGTCCTCACCTCCGACGACGGCACGCACGATTCCTGGGATTCGGCCGTCCCCGACGCGAGCCTGTGCGTCGTCTCCCCCACCGTCGTGAGCCGGGTGTTCACCGTCACGGGCGCCGCCGTCACCAGCGGCGCGCACCTGCGCGGTTTCAAGATCACCGGAGGCAATGCCACGGGCGAGTCGCCGGGCAGCAGTTACGGGGGTGGCATCTACGTCGGTGGCGGTGCGGATCCGGCGATCGAGGAATGCTGGATCACCGGCAACCGCGCCATGACCAGCAGCAACGGGTACGGCGGTGGCATCGCCTGCCGCGACGCCGGCACGGACGTGGTGATCCGGGACTGCGTGATCGACAACAACATAGGATCCACGGGATGGGTCGGTCTCGGCGGCGGGATCTACCTGGAAGACGCGGGAGCGTGTCAGGTTTACGGCAACTCGATCAACGATAACACGGCCTCCACAGCTCGCATCGGCAGTGGAGGCGGCATTGCCACCGACAATACGGACGCGCTGATCTGGTCGAACACCATATCGAACAACGCGGCGGCGGGTCCGAGCGCCGGCGCGGGCGGAGACGGCGGCGGCGTCTACGTATACCAGGGCAATGTCGAGATCTGGGACAACGTCATTACCTACAACCACGCCGCCGAGAACGCGGCCAGAGGCGGCGACGGCGGGGGCATCTATTTTGCCGGGACCACCTTCGGCGAGGCCATCATCGTACGCGACAACCCCGCCATCTCGTACAACACCGCCTCCTTGGCGGGGCTTGGCAACGGCGGGGGCATCATGGTCGCCGGCCCCTACGCCCAGGTTTACGGGAACGCCATCGTGGGGAACATCGCGACGTCCTCGAGCCACGCGACGGCGAGTAACCGCGTCGGAAAGGGTGGCGCGGTCTGCGCTAACACCGCTGTCAATCTGACGGGCAATTTGATCTCCGGCAACACCGCGTCGCTTCATGGAGTCGGGTACGGCGGCGGCCTGTACTACTCCAGCATGGGGCACAGGTACGAACGCAACATCTTCGCTTTCAACACGGCCTCGACTTCGGCCGAAGCGGGCTACGGCGGGGCCTGCTGGTCCGGCAGCGCCGGCAGCAGCGTCTTTGCCAACAACACGCTCTACCGCAACGCGAACGTGACCGATCCGCTGGCCACCGGCACGGGTAGCGGTCTCCACCACGACGCCGGCGGCGCCCCCGCCGTCCGCAACAACATATTCGCCGGTCACGACGTGGCCAACAGCGACAGCGTTGCCGTGCATTTCAACCCGGTCTGGACTATCACCTATAACTGTTTCCACGAGAATCCCGGCGGCAACACCAACGCAAACGTTACGTCCGACAACGAGGTGCTGGCCGACCCGCGGCTTACCAACCCCGCCGGTGGCGACTTCTCCCTCATGTACGACTCGCCGTGCATCGAAGAAGGAGACCCGGCCACCGCCGTCCCAGAGAACGGCGCGTGGGTCGTCGACATCGGCGCGATCGAGTACACCGGCACGCGGCACTGGCGCGTCGTGAGCGGCACGGGCGAGCTCCTCTTCGGCGGCCGGGTCAAGGCCAAGGTCGATGTCACCTCGCTGGGAACGCTCTCCGAGATCGACATGGTCGTCCACCCAGGAGAGCACCACTACGCGGCGCCGGTGAGCGTCCAGCGGTGGTACGCCATCGATCACGTGGGGACGGGCATGACCTTCGATTTGACGCTGAGCTACCTCGAGGGCGAGCTCGGCGCGCGGGAAGAGCCGAACCTCGCCGTCTGGCGCTGGACGGGGGCGGTGTGGGAAGGCCCCAAGTCCACCTCGGCGGCGAACACCGCCGAGAACTGGCTGACCGTGGCCGGCCAGACCGCCTTTAGCGATTGGGTCATGACGGACATGGACACGCCCACCGGCGTGGGAGACATCCCCAGCCAGACCCGTCTCTTCGCGAACTACCCCAATCCCTTCAACCCGACGACGACCATCGCCTACGAGCTGGCCACGCCGTCCCACGTGGACCTCACCATCTTCAACGCGGCCGGCCAGCTCGTTCGTGTGCTCGTCGATTCCGCGCGGTCCCGGGGGCCCCACCGCGCCAACTGGGACGGCCGAGACCATCTCGGCAAACCCGCGGCGAGCGGCGTGTACTTCTACCGCCTCCGCGCCGGTGGTTTTGAGCAGACGAGGAAGATGATCTTGCTGAAATAACCGGTTCTCTCAAGAGTCCGCGGAACAAGAGACGCGCCCCAACCCTGCGCGCGGTATTCTCATCGGAACCTCAACGGGAGCGCGATAGCATCGCGCTCCAGCTAGTTGCTACTGTAGTCAGTTCGCCATCTTGACTGCGGCCAGTTTTCTCACGATCTCGACGTCCTTCTTGCCTCTGATCTCGATGCGAACGGCTCTGCCCTCGGCGTACTTCTTGGCTTCATCGACAATCGCAAGGACCGAGTCGGGCAGGCGGGCGGCGCGGGCTGCCTTGACTGCCTTCTCTCCCAACGCGAAACCCACCAGGAAGTGTCCCTTGCACGGTGTCATATACAGGATGGTGCGCTTCTTCTGCTTCAGCCGGAGCGACCACCCCCAGCTCGCACCCGCGAAGTTCCACGTCTCGTCCAGAGGCGCATACTCGGCGGCGATATGGGTAACCAGGCCATCCCAATGAGCGCTGGTTCGCCCCAGCACTCTCTTGAGATCGCCGACCCCCGGCTTCTTCGACTTGTCGTCGAACGCACTCAGTGCCATGTCCTCACTCTCCATTCTGATCCGTCCGCGCCGAGGGTCACTCAGTGACGACCCGATCGCTTGTAGTACTTCTTGACCGACTTGGAGATGATCTTCCACTTACGCTCTGCCTCCGCCCGTAGCCGCGCGTCCTTCTTCATCGCCGCAAAGCGCGCCTCGCGCTTCAGCTTGTGGTAGCTCTCCAGACGCTCGGACGGCAGCGCTCCCGACTCCACGGCCGATCGGACCGCGCAGCCTGGCTCATCGTTGTGGCCGCAGTCGCGGAAGCGGCACTCACCGGCGAGCTGCTCGATGTCCGAGAAGGCCGTAGAGATGCCCTCTTCCGC
>JAOTVO010000203.1 GCA_029863355.1 Candidatus Krumholzibacteriia bacterium | reverse complement strand
CACCGAGTGCGCGCCGATCACCTGCCCATCCTCGTTCTGCAGAAGATACGAGAGCGCCCCGTGCAACACGCCGGGGCGCCCCCGGTCGAGCGCGGCGGCGTGCCCCTCGCTCGAGCCGCCGGCCTCCACGCCGTAGAGGCGCACGTCCCGGTCGTCGAGAAACGCCGAGAAGATGCCGATGGCGTTCGAGCCGCCGCCCACGCAAGCGATCACACCGTCGGGGAGGCTTCCGTTAGCCTCCACGATCTGCGCGCGCGTCTCGTCGCCGATCACGCGCTGGAAATCGCGCACGATGGTGGGGTAGGGGTGCGGACCCACCGCGGAGCCGATGATGTAGTGCGTCGTGCGCACGTTCGTCACCCAGTCGCGGATGGTCTCGTTGGTGGCGTCCTTGAGCGTGCGCGTGCCCGCGCGCACCGGAATCACCTCCGCGCCCAGGAGGCGCATGCGCAGCACGTTGGGGCGCTGGCGCGCCATGTCCACCTCGCCCATGTAGATCGTGCAGTCCAGGCCGAAGCGCGCGCACACCGCGGCCGTGGCCACGCCGTGCTGACCCGCGCCCGTCTCCGCGACGATGCGTGTCTTGCCCATGCGCCGCGCCAGGATCGCCTGCCCCAGGCAGTTGTTGATCTTGTGCGCGCCCGTGTGCGCCAGGTCCTCGCGCTTCAAGTGCACACGCGCGCCGCCGCCGAAACGCTCGCTCCAGCGTTCGGCAAAGAGAAGCGGCGTCGGGCGCCCCCCGAACGCGCGCAGAAGGCCTTTCAGCTCCTCTGCGAACGCAGGATCGGTGAGCGCCGACGCGTACGCCGCCTCCAGCTCCTCCAGGCAGGGCATGAGCGTCTCGGGGACGTACTGGCCCCCGTAGGCGCCGAAGCGTCCCCTGCGGGCGCGGGCCTTTTCGTCCGCGCGCAACGTCTCTTCCCGGCCGCTCAATGCCGTTTCGCCTCCGCGATGAAGCGCTGCACCAGGGCGGCGTCCTTGATACCGGGCGCGCTCTCCACGCCGCGGCAGACATCCACGCAGAAGGCGCTCGTCACCGCCACCGCCTCGCGCACGTTCTGCGGATCCAGCGCGCCGGCGAGGAAGATGCGGAAGCCCTGCCGCCGCCGCCGCGCCGCCTCCGGCCAGATGCGCGCCGCCACGTCTTCCGGGATCGCCGGCCCGCCGCCGTTCTTGTCCGTGTCGAAGAGGATGAAGCTCGCCGATTCGTAGGCGGCCAGGCCGCTCGTGTCCGGAAACGCGCGCCCATTCAAGGCGAAGGCCTTGATCACCGGGCGGCCCGCCAAGAGCAGCACGCGCGCGCAATAGCCCGGCGTCTCGCGCCCGTGGAGCTGCACCAGGTCGACGCCACTATGGCGCACCGTCGCCGCCACTTCCTCCGCCGGCGCGTCGCGAAAGACGCCCACCAGTTTTACGTCCGGCACCGCCTCGCGAATCTTGCGCGCGCGCGCCGCGTCCACCTGGCGCGCGCTGTCCGTGAAGATGAGGCCCAGGTAGTCCGCGCCCGCCGCGTAGGCCATGCGCGCGTCCTCGGGGGTCATGATGCCGCAGATCTTCACCCGTGCTCTGCTCATGCCGCCACCTCCTTCGTCGTCAGGGCGCGCAACAACGCGCCCGGGTCCTCTGCCTCCAAGAGCGCCCCGCCCACCAGAAAGGCCTGCGCGCCGTGCGCCGCCAGGTCGTCGATGTCCGCGCGCGTGCGAATGCCGCTCTCCGCGATCACCGTCACGTCCGCGGGCACCAGCGGCGCCAGCCGCCGCGTCGTGTCCAAAGAAACTTCCATCGTGTCGAGGTTCCGGTTGTTGAGGCCCACACACCGCGCGTGCGCAGCACGCGCGGAATCCAAATCCTTTTCATCATGCACTTCCACAATCGCTTCCATCCCCAATCCTTGAACCCGCCCTACCAAATCGGCGAGTAACGAACCATCCACCAACCGTGCAATGAGAAGCACCGCATCCGCTCCCGCCGCCCGCGCCTCGACGATCTGGTACGGGTCGATCACGAAGTCCTTCGCCAGGACCGGCAGGTCCACCGCCATACGCACGTAGGTAACTGTCTCCAGAGAGGTGCCGAAGCGCGCCGCCTCCGTCACCACGCTCACCGCCGCCGCGCCCGCCTCTGCGTATATACACGCCAGGGCCGCCGGGTCGCCGCCGTTCGCGAAGCCTGGGATCGTAGGCGTCCGGAGCTTCAGCTCCGCGATCACAGACCCCGCGCGCCCCAAGAGAGCGGCTCGGAAGTCGCGCAACGGTACCGCCTTCGCAGCATCCTCGAGGCGCGCCAGCGGCACCGCGCGCGACTTCCTTATTACGTCATCCCGCTTCTCAGCAACGATCGTCTCCAGGAACCCCATTCCTCGTACCTCCCGCGCCAGAACAAAAAAAGCCCGCTTCCTCTCGGATAGCGGGTGGTTGCGAATCAGGTTAGTATGTGAGTGACTACTTCGCCCAGGCCAGCAACGAGCCCACTATCCCTAGCGGGGATACCAACACCAAAATCGGTGCGGATCGAGCATCGTGGCTTGGCTCAGGCGACTCATGACAAGGAATAGTGTAGCGGTTGCAGGGGGGCCGTGTCAATGCTCATGAAGGGGAACATCGCCGGTAGCGCAGGCGTATCATCGGATCAGGAACTCTCATGAATCTCGAAACCTTTCTCCTCCAGGACGGCTACCGCCGCGTTCCGCTCTCCCGCAACCCCGCCGGCCACTTCCAGACCGAGGGCGCCGTCAACGGGCGCCCCGTGACGGTGATCGTCGACACGGGGGCCGGCGCCACCATCGTGAGCCTGACCCTGGCGACCGAGCTGGGCCTCGGCATGGAGCGGCAGGAAACCCGCGGCGGGGGCGCCGGCGGCGTGACGCTCGACGTCTACGCCACCACCGGCGGCACGCTCACCCTCGGCGACGTCGCCCCGCGCGTGCGCACCCTGATGGCGATGGACCTCTCGCACGTCAACGAGGGCCTCGCCTGCAAGGGGTGCGCGCCCATCGACGCTATCCTCGGCGCCGACGTGTTCGACGCCCAGTCCGCCGTGATCGACTACGGCAGCTCGTCTTTGTACTTGAAGGAGTGACATGCCGCGTTTCGTCGCCTGTGCCGCTTTCACCGTAGCGCTCGCGCAAGCGCTCGCGCTTGCGCCCGCCGTGCGGGCCGACATCTACCAGGTCCGCCGGCAGGCGCTCGAGGGCCGTCCGCTGATCGTGTACGGCACCCACGCCGACTACGCGCAGTGGGTCCAGTCCTACCTCGAGCTCCAGCTCGGCGTGCCCGTGCCCGTCGTGGCGGAGAGCGCCGCGTCCGACTCGCTCCTCGCCGCGCACGACCTCTTCGCCATCGGCACCGCGGCGCAGAACCGCGTCGTGCGCGCCGCGCTCGCGCAGGCGCCCTTCGCGCTATTCGACGACCGCGTCGAGATCCAGGGCCGGTCCTACGCCGGGCGCGACATCCGCGCCGTCTTCACTGCGCCCCATCCCACCGATACCGGCAAGCCCCGCCGCGTCTGCCTCGTCTATACCGCGCAGACGAGCGAGCATATCCCCGGCGTCTTCACCGGTTTCTCGGACCTGAGTGGCTGGGACTTCGCCGTGCGCCGGCACAGCGACGGCGTATGGCTCCCGGAGGATGGTATCGCCGCTGGCACCCTGCAAAGAGGGGGCGATGCCATAACAATTGACAGCCTTGCCGTATGGAAAAAAGATCCCCGGCGCCTCGCGCGCGTGGAGGGCACCCGCGTGACCATTCATTACGACACCCTCGCCAAATCCGACGTGCGCACCATCGCGCGTCTCCTCGACACCTATTGCGAGGCCATCCACCGCTACCACCTCCTCTTTCCCGAGCGCGTCACCGTCTACATCTATGCCGACCCCGCCGACCAACGGAAACCCAAGATGTACACCGACGCGCTCAGTACCTTCTGGTGCTTCGTCCATACCACCGCCGAGGATTTCCTCTCGCCCGACGGCATCGGCATCATCGGCTTCGGCCACGAGATGGCGCGCATCGCGTTCCAGCCCTCCATCGGCGACCGCGAGAAGTTCCAGCCCTTCAGCCGCATCGCCGACGACTGGTCCCACTTCTACCAGTTCGACTACCTCATCCCCATCGTGTGGGAGAAGCTCGGCGCCGACGCCTGGCCCGTCCCCTACGACTACAACGCCAAGTGGGGCAGGGAGCGCTTCCTCAAGATTTACGCCGGCGCCGAGAACACCTACGCGTGGCTCCTCCACGAGATCGCCGAACGGCACGGCATCGGGATCATCGTCGAGCACGTCAACCGCGCCAAGCGCGGGCGCGCGGCCATCTGGACGCCCATCGAGCCGTTCATGGCCGGCCTGGCCAAAGCCGCCGGTGGGGGGGACCTCATGGTGCGCGTGGGCCACGCCTACCCCACCACGCTCGAGCACACCTGCCGCCGCCGCATCCACCCCTTCGGCTTCGAGCCCAAGATCGACGACATGTTCTGGGACAACGATTTCGCCGTGACGTCCGTCGCACAGGCGAGCGACGCCTACATCGCCGGCGTGCGCGCCGGCGACGTGATCGAGGGTATCAACGGCTTCGACCTCGCGACCCGCAAGGCCACCGCCCACCGCAGCCTCCTGCAGACCGTGCGCGACGACGGCACCGTAATGTTCAAGATTCAGAGAGAAGGGGAGAGCTTCGTGGTCAGTCTGAAAGTGAAGCAGAGGTAACGCGCAGCGCTTCCAGCGCGGCCGCCGCCGCGCCGCTGTCGATAGAGAGCTCCGCCATCCCCACCCCGTCCGCCACCGTGTTCGCCGCGCCCGCCACCGTGATCGCGAAGGCCGCGTTCAGTACCACCGCGTCGCGCCGGGGCCCGCGCTCGCCAGAGAGGATCGCGGCGATCGCTTTCGCGTTCTCCGCTGGCGTACCGCCCGCGATCCCCTCCGGTGTCGAGCGCTTGATGCCGACCGACTCGGGCTTGAAAACGAATGATTCGATGCGCCCGTCGCGCAGCTCCGTGACTTTCGTGTCACTGCACACCGACACCTCGTCCGTGCCGTCCATGCCGTGCACCACATAGGCCCGCTCCGAGCCCAGCACTGCCAGCACCGCGGCGGCCGTCTCCGTGAGTGACGGGTCGTAGATCCCCATCACCTGCCGCCGCACGTGCGCCGGGTTCGTGAGCGGGCCCAACAAGTTGAAAATCGTGCGTACCCCCAGCTCG
>JAOTVO010000202.1 GCA_029863355.1 Candidatus Krumholzibacteriia bacterium | reverse complement strand
CTTCTGGCAGCAGCGGGCGATGCTCCGGCCGTTCCTGGGCATCGTGCGGTGGATCGGCGGGGCGCGACTGGACGTCGAACCCAGCCTGCCATGCGAGCCGGGCCTGCTGATCGTCTCCAACCACCAATCGCTCCTGGATATTCCCATGTTGTCTGCGGTCTTTCCCGAGGGCTACCCGTTGATGATCGCCCGCGAGCGTTACGGCCGCGGCATTCCGCTGGTCTCGTACGCGCTCCGGCTCTACGGGCACCTCATGGTCCGGCCCGGCAGCGGGGACCCACGGCAGCTGAAGGCCCTGCGCGAGGTGGGGCAGAGGGCGGACCGGCCGGTGGTGATCTTCCCCGAGGGGCACCGCACCCGCGACGGCGAGATGCGCCCGTGGAAGACCAGCGGTCTGGCCGTGCTGCTCGGCGTCCGCCGCTGGCGCGTCCACGCCGTCGTGATCGACGGGTTGTGGCAGGCGTTGAGCGTGGCCGAGTTCATCCGCGAGGTCCCGTCGGTGCGCGCGCGCGTCGTGGAGGCGGGCGCGTACGACTTCGACCCCGCCACCGACGACGTCGACGCGTTCGTCACGCAACTGCGCGAGCGGATGTGTGATACACTCCGCGCGCTGCGGGGCGCCGGCGCGGGCGCGACGGAGTCCGCGCGGCGGGGGTGAGCGACGTGTCCGACACGCGGCGAAGTCTCGGCGCCGCCGGCGATGCCCGCCGGACCGGAGAGGTGCGCTCGCTGCCGGTGGAGAAGCGCGCCGGGGGCGAGGTTTCTCCCCAGGTGCGCGACAGCCTGGACATCCTGCGCGGGGCCTGCGGGTCGAACCTGCAAGCCGTCATCTTCTTCGGCTCGGTCCTCCTGGGCACCTCGCCCGACGGCGCCAGCGCGGCCGACCTCTTCGTCGTCGTCAAGGACTACCTGCACTTCTACCGGGACGTCGGTTCGCAGCTTCCCGCGCAACGGCACCTCGGGATCATTACCTCGCTCAACCGCGTGCTGCCTCCCAACATCATCTACCTGAACGACCCTGCGGGCATGCGCGCCGGTGCGAAGTGTTTCGTCGTGAGCGAGCGCGACCTCATGGTGGGCCTGTCCCTGGCCGCGCGCGACCACTTTTTCCGCGGGCGCCTCTCGCAGCGCGTCGAGACCGTGCACGCGCGCTCGGCGGAGGTGCGCGGGCGCGTAGAGGAGTACCTGGCCATGGCCCGGCGGCTCTCGCTGGAGTGGGTACCGCTCTACCTTCCGGAGACGTTCACCGTGTCCGACTATTGCATGCGCATGCTCGAGGTTTCCTACGCGGGCGAGATTCGTCCCGAGGCGGCCACGCGCGTGCGCGAGGTGTACGAGGCCCAGCGCTCCTTCTTTCGTCTCGTCTACGGCCGTATCCTGGACGATGCAGTGGCGGGTGGACGGCTGGCGCGCGACGGCGAGCGGTACCGCCTGGCGGAGCCTCGGTCGCCGCGCGAGGTCCGGCGCTGGCGCCGTTTCTTCCGCCGCTCCAAGGCGCGCGCCACGCTGCGCTGGTTCAAGTACGTGCTCACGTTCGACGACTGGCTCGACTACATCGTGCTCAAGACGGAGCGGCGGACGGGGATGCGCGTCGAGCTGACCCAGGCCGAACGCCGGCTGCCGATCTTGCTGCTCTGGCCCAAGGTGTTCCGCGTACTGCGCCACATGAAGCACGCGCCGCCCGGCGGGAAACACGGGCGCCGGGGTGAGAGCGAGGGCGGAGAGACCGGCGCGCGAGGCGACACATGAGGGGCGACCTGGCCGTCTTTGTCGCCGCGCTCGGGGGGGTGCTCCTGTCGATGCTCGTGTATCGAATGACTCCGGCGGGACGCGCGGCCGGGGACCAGACCGGTCGCGGCGGCTCCTTCGTCCTCGGCTTCTGGGTACGCAACTGGTTCTACTGGCTGATCCGTCCGGTCACGCGGACGTCGCTGGCGCTGGGGCTGACGCCTTTCTTCTACAACGCGCTGGCGGTGGTCTTCGGGGCGGCCAGCATGGCCGCGTTCATCGTCGGCGAACTGCCCGGCGCCGGCTGGATGATCCTGGCCAGCGGGCTGGCGGACGTGATGGACGGCGAGGTGGCCCGCGCGCGCGGACTGGCCGACGCCCGGGGCGCGTTCCTCGACTCGACGCTGGACCGGTACAGCGAGTTCCTCGCCTTCGTGGGCATGGCGTGGTTCTACCGCGGCACGGTGACGGCGCTGCTGGTGCTGGTGGCGTTGGGTGGATCGCTCCTGGTGAGCTACACCCGCGCCCGCGGCGAGAGCGTGGGCGTGCTCTGCAAGCTCGGCGTGATGCAGCGCGCAGAGCGCATGCTGCTCACCGGCGTCGGCGCCATCGTCGACCCGGCCGTGACCGCCGCCGCGGGCTGGTCCACGGGCAGACTCCTCGCCGGGATCGTCGCGCTCATCGCGTTGGGAACCGTCGCCACGTCCGTCTATCGCACCGTGTGGATCGCGCGCTCTCTCTCCGGGCGGGGCTCCTGAGCGTGAGCCATTTCCGCTCGGGCTGGTCGGCAACCCGCGGCGGTCCCCGGCCGTAGTTACGTGATATACTGCGCCGATCCCGGCCCGGGGTCGGGATTCCACGCCACGTTCTAGCAATCGGGAGGAACCCATGCACGCGTTTGCACGCATTCCCGTGCGGCTGGCAGCGGCGGTGGCGATCGTCATCATCGGCTCCTCCGCCACGATCGCCCTGGCCGACTACCGGCTCGATACCAACGTCGCGCCGACTTCACAGAAGGTAAGCCTCGAAATAGACGCCGAGCGCGCCGACTATCGCGGCTCGGTGCACATCGACCTCCGCGTGGCGCGCCGGACGGAGGACTTCCAGTTCCACGCGCAGAACATGACGTTCGACCGGGTGGTTTTGACCGGTCGCGACGGAGAGGTGGGCGTCGAGATCGAGGACGGCGACGAGGGCCTGCGCACCGTTCGTTGCGCGCGCGCGCTCGAGCCCGGTGACTGGACGCTCGACATCGACTTCCACAAGGAATTCAACACCAAGGCCGTCGGCCTCTACCGGATCACGCACGAGGGCCGCGGCTACATCTTCTCGCAGTTCGAGGCCATCGACGCGCGACGCGCGTTCCCCTGCTGGGACGAGCCCATCTACAAGATTCCCTACCAGATCACGCTGACGGTGCCCATTCAGCAGGAGGCGCTCACGAACACGCCGGTCGAGCGCCAGACCATGGGGGCGACGACGCGGACGATCACGTTCCGGGAGACGCCGCCCACGCCGAGCTACCTGCTTGCGGTCGCGGCGGGGCCGCTGGAGAGCGTGCCCATCTCCGGCCTCTCGGTGCCTGGCCGCGTGTACACGGTGAGGGGACAGAAGCATCTCGCCAAGATGGCCGTGCAGGTGACCCCGCCCATCCTGGGGGCGCTGGAGGCGTTCTTCGAGCGACCGTATCCCTACGAGAAGCTGGACCTCATCGCGATTCCGGAGTACTGGCCGGGGGCCATGGAAAACCCCGGCGCGGTGACCTACCGCGACGGCATCCTCCTGGTCGATTCCGACGCGGCGAGCGCGGGGCAGATGCGGTTGCTGGTCCGGGTGACGGCGCACGAGCTGGCGCACATGTGGTTCGGCGACCTGGTCACGATGGCCTGGTGGGACGACCTGTGGCTCAACGAGTCCTTCGCCGACTGGCTCGGCGACAAGGTGGCGAACGGCCTATACCCGCAGTACGAGATCGCCGCCGACGAGGCGGCGGCGGCGATGGAGACCATGAAGGGCGACGCGCGGCCGTCGACGGTGCCCGTGCGCAAGCCGGTGGAATCCACCGCGGAGATGATGGAAGGCGTGGGCCTGGCCTACAACAAGGGCAAGACGGTCTTGGGCATGGTCGAGGCGCGCATCGGCGAGGACAAATTCCGCGCGGGCGTGCGCGCGTACATAGAGGCTCACGCGTGGGGCAACACGGTCGCGGGCGATCTCTTCGCCGCTTTGTCGAACGAGGCCGGGGAGGACCTCGAGCCCATTTTCAGCAGCTTCCTCGATCAGCCGGGCTTTCCGGTGGTCAGCGTCGAGGCGGACGGCCGCGGCCTCATTACGCTGCGGCAGCGCCGTTTCCTCAATCACGGCGTGGAGACCGACGACCTGCGGTGGAAGATCCCCGTGCGCGTGAAGTACAGCGACGGCGAGCAGACGGTCGTGCGCACGCTCCTCTTGGCCGGCGACGAGGCGCGCGTGGAGACCGGCGGGCCAGTGGCGTGGGTCCATCCCAACGCCGGTGCGCGCGGGTACTACGCGTGGAGCGCCCCGCTGGAGATGCTCTTGGAGATGGCAACGCGCGCGCCCGAGGTGCTCGACGAGCGCGAGCGTGCGACCTACCTGGCCAACGCGCGCGCGCTGCTCGACGCCGGCGCTATCGGCGGCGACGACTACCTCGGCATACTGAGCGCTTTCGCCGCTTTCCCGGAAACCGACCTGGTGACCGCGGTGGTGGACGGGCTCGGCGACATCGAGAAATCCCTCGTGCGCGACGACGCCCGCGCCGACTACCGCCGCTACATTCGCGAGACCCTGGGCCCCGCGCTCACGCGCGTCGGTGTGGAGCCGGTGGAGGGCGAGCCGGAGGCCGTAGCCCTCCTGCGCCCGCGGCTCATCGGGTGGTTGGGTGCGCGCGGCGAGGACCCCGCGGTTCGCGAACGGTGCAAGGAAATGGCGGCAGCCTACATGACCGACCCCGCGTCGGTGGACGCGGCGATCGCCGGCCAGGCGCTGAGGGTGGCGGCGATGGATGGCTCGCGCGAGGATTTCGAGCGCTGCCGGAACAAGTACGAAGCGGCCAAGAACCCGGCCGACCGCGGACGCTTCCTGTCGGCCATGGGCTGGTTCCAGAATCCCGCGCTCCAGGACGAGGCCCTCGCCTACGCGCTGACCGGCAAGGTGCTCGTGAACGAGATGTTCTACCTCCTCGGCGGCATCGGGCTGAAGGACGCGGGGGACGAGAAGATCTGGGCGTGGCTGACGGAGAACTACGACACCATCGCGGGGCGCGTGCCCGAGATGTTCCGCGCGTACATGCCCTACTTCGCGAGCGGATGTTCGGAAGAGCGCCTGGCCGCGGCGCGCGCGTTCTTTGCCGATCCGGCCCACAGCGTGGACGGGACGGACAAGAACATGCAGAAGGTGGCCGAGCAGGTGACGGACTGCGTGAACCTTCGCGAGCGCGAAGGGGATGCCGTCGCCAGC
>JAOTVO010000201.1 GCA_029863355.1 Candidatus Krumholzibacteriia bacterium | reverse complement strand
GCGGTGAGCAAGGTGTTGCCCGAGCTGGCCGGCAAGCTCGACGGCATGGCGGTGCGCGTGCCCACCTCGGACGGATCGCTCGTCGATCTCACCGTGGAGCTGGAGAAATCGTGTACGGCGGCCGATATCAATAATGCGGTCGCGGGGGCGGCGCGGGGCGCGATGAAGGGGATCATCGAGTACACGGAGGACCCCATCGTGTCCGTCGACGTGATCGGTAACCCGCACTCGGCGGTGTTCGACGCGCTCTCGACGATGGTGATGGCGGATAACCTCGTGAAGGTGCTGGCCTGGTACGACAACGAGTTCGGCTATTCGGCTCGCATGGTGGACATGTTGCGCCTCATCGGCAAGTGAGCGTGATGCAGTCATGAAGAAGTTGAGCATTCGCGACGTCGACGTGAAGGGCAAGCGCGTCCTCACGCGCGTCGACTTCAACGTCCCGCTCGATTCCGACAAGAACATCACCGACGAGACGCGGATCGTGGAGTCGCTTCCCACCATCCGCAGCATCGTCGAGCGCGGCGGGCGGTTGATCCTCATGAGCCACCTGGGCCGCCCGCGTGGAAAGCGCGATCCCGAGCTCAGCCTGGCTCCGGTAGCCTACCGGCTGGCGGAGCTGGTGAACGCCCCGCTTCGCTTCGTCGAGGAGTGCGTGGGAGAGGGCGTGGAGGAGCGCGCGCAGGCGCTGCGCGACGGCGAAGTCCTGCTGCTCGAGAATCTGCGCTACCACGCCGAGGAGGAGCAGAACGACGCGGGCTTCGCGCGCCGGCTGGCCGCCCTGGGCGAGGTCTACGTCAACGACGCCTTCGGCACGGCGCACCGCGCGCACGCCTCGACGGTGGGGGTGACGGAGTTCATCTCCACGCGCGCCGCCGGTCTGCTCATGGAGAAGGAACTGGCCGCCCTCGGGGGCGCGCTGCACGACCCCGCGCACCCGTTCGTTGCACTCCTGGGCGGCGCGAAGATCGACGGCAAGATCAACCTCATCAAGTCGCTGCTCGACCGCGTAGACGTGCTGCTGGTGGGCGGCGGCATGATGTACACGTTCATCAAGTCCACCGGACTCGAGGTGGGCCGCAGCATCGCCGACGACAGGTACCACGACATGTGCAGAGACCTGCTCGATCGCACCAAGAAGAGGAAGTCGCGACTGCTGCTCCCCGTGGACACCATCGTCGCCGAGGAGATCGACAGCGACGCGCCGACGCGCGAGGTCTCCACCGCCGACATCCCCGAGGACTGGATCGGCGTCGACATCGGCCCGCGCACGGTCGACCTGTTCAAGAACGAGATCAACAAGGCCCGTACGGTGTTCTGGAACGGTCCCATGGGGATCTTCGAGAAGCCGAGCTTCGCCGAAGGCACCAAAGCCATGGCGCGCGCCGTCGCCGACGCGACCGGACGCGGCGCCAAGACCATCGTGGGCGGCGGCGACAGCGTGGCCGCGATCAACCTCATGGGGATCGGCGATCGCTTCACGCACATCTCCACGGGCGGCGGCGCCTCGCTCGAGTTCATGGAAGGGCGCGTCCTGCCCGGGGTCGAAGCGCTGGCGGACGTCGCCGAGGTCAAGGGCTAGGGAGCGCAGCGAGTGACACGCCGACCGCTCATCGCGGCCAACTGGAAGATGTACAAGACCATCGCCGAGGCGCGGGCGTACGCCAACGCCCTGGCGCGGCGGCTGCCTCCGGCGGCCGCGTGCGATCTCCTTGTTCTGCCGCCCTACCTCGCGCTGCCCGCGGTGGCCGCCGCGCTCGAGGGCACCGGCGTGGGCGTGGGCGCGCAGGATCTCTCCTGGGAGCGCGAGGGTGCTTTCACCGGCGAAGTGTCCGGGGCGATGATCGCCGAGGCCGGGGGCACCTTCGTCCTGGTCGGCCACTCGGAGCGGCGCCACGTGCTGGGCGAGAGCGACGCCACCGTGGCGCGCAAGCTCGCCGCGGCGCTCGCGGCGGGGCTCCAGGCGATCCTCTGCGTCGGCGAGCGCATCGAAGCGCGCGAGGCGGGGCGCGCGGAGGCGGTGGTGGGGGAACAACTCGAAGCCGCCCTGAGCGGGCGATCCGCCGCGGATATGGCGCGCGTGGTCGTTGCCTACGAGCCCGTGTGGGCGATCGGCACCGGCCGGACCGCCACGCCGGAGGACGCCGAGGGGATGCACCGCTTCATCCGCGAGCGCGTCGCCGCCGCCTTCGGGCACGAGACCGCGCAGGCGCTGCGCATCCAGTACGGCGGAAGCGTCAAGCCGGAGAACGCCGCGGGACTCCTGCGCCGCGAGGGGGTCGACGGGGCCCTGGTGGGCGGTGCCAGCCTGGATGCGGACGCGTTCCTGGCCATCGCGGGCGCCTGTGCCCCGGCGACCGGCGCTTGACGCGGCCGCGCCGCTCTGCTATCTTGACGCCGCGGTGGGGCCGTGAGCGCCGCCGCTTTTTGTTGATCGTCCCGCCCCCGACGCGGGCGGAAGGGCAGGTCACTCGATGCTTTTCAAGTTGCTACTCGGCCTTCACATCGTCGTCTGCCTGGTGCTGATGGTGGTCGTGCTCCTGCAGTCGAGCAAGGGCGGCGGGCTCGCCGGAGCGTTCGGCGGGGGCGGCGGCCAGACCATGTTCGGCGGCCAAGAGACGGCGACGTTCTTGAGCAAGATGACGACCTACCTGGCCGTCCTCTTCATGCTACTATCGCTATCGCTGGCGTTCATGTCGTCGCGCAGCGGGACGGCTGCGCCGCGCAGCGTCGTCCGCGAAGCGGCGGAGCGGCAGAGCAACGTGATCCCGAGCGGGCAGAGCATGGATGACTTCCTAGGCTCCGCCGTGCTCGATTCGGCCGCCGCGGCGGTTGACACGACCGTAGGCGCGCAGTAGACACTGGGAGGAATCGCTGCCGAGGTGGTGGAATTGGCAGACACGCCATCTTGAGGGGGTGGTAGACGAAAGTCTGTGCGGGTTCGAGTCCCGCCCTCGGCACCAACTTCATTTTTTACAATGTGTTACACAACATGCGGCCACGCCGTGGGGACGGCTGTGCCCGGCCGCTTGTATAAACTCCAGGGGCGTTCGCGAACGGGCGGGCGCCCTTTGCTGTTGCGCCCCTGGAGAAACGGAGGACTCACTCATGACGACCCGCATTCGACCCATCGCAAGGCCCCTCGCCGCGCTGGCGCTGGCCGGCGCGCTGGCCGCCCCGGCGCTCGCCGCCGAGCGCGTCAAGAGCACGCCCGACGCGCGCCGCGCCGTGGCCATCACCATCTACAACGACAACCTCGCCCTGGTGAAGGACGTGCGCGACGTCACGCTGCCGCGAGGCGTCGGCGAGTTGTGGTTCGAGGGCGTGGCCGCGCAAATCGATCCCACCAGCGTCCACATTCGCTCGGTTGACGCGCCCGACCGCCTCGCGGTGCTAGAGCAGAACTTCGAATACGACCTCGTCTCGCCCGAGCGCCTGCTCGAGAAGTACATCGGGCGCGAGCTCGAGCTGGTGCGCCTGCTCGAGGAGAAAGAGGTGACCGTTCCCGCGCGGCTCATCGGCATCGAGCGCGGTCTCGTCTACGAGATCGACGGCAAGATCGCCATCAACCCGTCCGGGCGCGTCGTGCTGCCCGCCCTGCCCGAGGGGCTCTTCTCGCGGCCGTCCTTGATATGGATGCTCGACAGCGGGCGCGAGAAGCACACCGTCGAGGCGAGCTACCTCACCGCCGGGGTGGGCTGGCGCGCCGACTATGTCGCCGTGCTCGCCGCCGACGACAAAAAAGTCGACCTCAACGGCTGGGTGACCATCGACAACCAGAGCGGGACCACCTACGACAACGCCACCCTCAAGCTCGTCGCCGGCGACGTCCACCGCGCCGAGCCAGAGGCGCAACCACGCAGGATGGCGCTGGCTACGATGGAGGGCGTTGCCCAGCCGCAGTTCGCCGAGGAGGCATTCTTCGAGTACCACCTCTACACCCTCGAGCGGCCGGCCACCATCAAGGACCGCCAGAAGAAGCAGATCTCCCTCCTCTCGGCTAGCGACGTGGCCGTCGAGAAGACCTTCGTCTACGAGGCCGTGCCCTCCTTCTACGGGCGCCGCGGCCCCGATACCTCCACCAAGGTGGGCGTGTACATTTCCATCGAGAACAGCGAGGCCAACCACATGGGCATGCCGCTGCCCAAGGGAATCGTGCGCGTCTACAAGAAGGACAAGGCCGGCGACCTCCAGTTCGCCGGCGAGGACCGCATCGACCACACCCCCGAGGGCGAGAAGGTGCGCGTCAAGCTCGGCAACGCCTTCGACGTCGTCGCCGAGCGCGTGCAGACCGACTTCGAGGTCCTCTCCAGCGGCCACCTCTACCGCTCGTCCTACAAGGTGACCCTGCGCAACCACAAGACCGAGGACATCACCGTGCAGGTTATCGAGCGGCTGGCAGGGGACTGGCGCATCGAGAACAACTCGCATTCGTACGAGAAGGAGTCCTCGCACCGCGTGCGCTTCGACATCCCCGTGGCCAAGAAAGGATCGGCCGAACTGACGTACACGGTGCTCGTGCGCTACTAGAAACGTCGTAACCCGACCGCCGCCCATTCGACGGCCGCGGCGACGCCACGCGGATCCGACAGTATCCAGTGGACGCCCGCGGCCGTCCTCGCCTATACTGAGCCCCAGAGGCTGAGGCCCAAGCAGGGAGCGAGCAATGACGATCCGCTCGTGGCGGGGAGCCCCGAGTCCCCGCCCCGTCTCCATCCTCCTCCGCGAACCGGCAACCCGGCATCGCACCCGTCCACCCCTCGTCGTTTCACCCGAATCCTCTTGCCTCCGACATGTCCGGCACCGACATCCGGATCATCCAGGAGCTGCTCGGCCACAAGGACGTAAGCACGACCATGATCTACACCCACGTCCTCAACACCGCGGAGGGCTCGGCGTTGAGAGGCCCCTGGACCGATGACGAAGGACGGCAGCGTGCCTGTTTATACAGCAGAGCCCTGCAGGTATAATCCGTCGTATAGCACGACCGGTGCGGGCGACCCGCATGCGGAAGGTAAGGAGCTGCAACTCCTTAGGCGTTCCCGGCCTCGCTACGTGATCCAGTTATGCAGCGGGGACGGGGTAGGGGATCGCAGTATAAGTAAGTGTTAGGCGGAAAGCAGGTGACGTGATGCCCATACGAGAGGTCCGCCTCGAGCCCCTAGATCCCGAGTTCCACTCGCACAAGCTTCGGGATTGGCTGCAC
>JAOTVO010000200.1 GCA_029863355.1 Candidatus Krumholzibacteriia bacterium | reverse complement strand
CTCGCCCAGGCGAAACCCCGCCTCGGATACATGCTCGCCGCGGGTGAACTGCTTGATCACCTGAGCGTAGGTCGCGACGGCGCCGTCGCGGTCGCCCGCCCCCATCTGCGCGCGGGCCCGGAGCAGGAGCACCGGCGGCTTCTCTTGTGGCTTCAGCACCAGCTCCTCCAGCCGCGCGACCACGGCGAGCGCTTCCGCGTACGCGCCCGTCTCCACGTACGCCTGACCCATGCCCATCCACACCTGGTAGCGCGATGACTCGGGCAGGCGGCGCGAATCGAGCGCCTCGTAGACGCCGATGGCCCGATCGTGCACGCCCTTCTCCGAGAGGATCCGCGCCACCTGGATCTGCGCGTCGAAGGTGTACGGGTCCTTCGGGTAACGCTTCTGCATCTCTTCGACGTAAGCCAGGGTCTCGTCCTCACGGTCCAACGACATGGCGCTGGTGGCGAGGAAGTAGAAGGCGTACGGGCGCCGCCGGTGCTTGGGGTACTGCTCCGCGTACGCGTTCAGCGCCGCGATCGCCGCCTCGTACTCGCCCCACTCGGCCAGCGAACGCCCCTTGAGGAAGCGCGCCTCGGGGAGCAGGCCGGTGTCGGGAAACTTCGCCGCGAGGGAGTCGCACTGCGCCGCCGCTTCGCCGAAGCGGTCCTGGGCGTGGAGGGAGCGCGCAATGAGCAGCATGGCGTCGTCCACGTGGCGGCTCTTCGGATAGGTGCCGATCATGGTCTGACACTTCTCGATGACGACGTCGTAGGCGTCCTGCTGCTGGCGGGTCACCTTGCCGTCGCGGCCGCGCTGCATCTTATCCGCTTCCTTGTAGCGCTCCTTGGCGTTGTACAACGTGTTGAAGTAGGCGCAGCCCGCCAGGGCGGCGAGCACGACCAGCGCGACCCATTTCCCGTGCCGCTTCATGCGCCCACCAGCGAAACGGAGACACTCGCCCCGTCGACGATGGTGCACTTGACGCGCCCGCGCACCGCCGCACCGATGAATGCCGAGTTTTTCGAGCGCGAATGGAGGTCGTCGGGGTGGACGATCCACTCCTCCTTGGGATCGAAGAGGACCAGGTCGGCGGCGGCGCCGCGGTCGAGCGTGCCGCCGGGGATACCGAGACACGAGGCCGCCTTGTGCGTGATGAGCGCGAGCGCCTGTGGAAGGCGGAGGTGTCCGGGCTCCACCAGGTGCGTCACGATCAGCGGAAACGTCGTCTCCAGCCCCACCGTTCCGGGCGGCGCCGCGTCGAACTCCACCTGTTTTTCCTGCAGCGCATGCGGCGCGTGATCGGAGGCGACGCAGTCGATGGTCCCGTCGACGAGCGCCGCGATGATGGCCTCGCGATCCTCGGCGCCGCGCAGCGGCGGATTGATGCGCATGTTGGTGTTGTAGGTCTCCAGTTCCTTGTCCTCCAGGCAGAGGTAGTGTGGCGCCGTCTCGGCCGTCACGCTGAGCCCGCGCTCCTTGGCGCGGCGCAGCTCCGCCACCGACCCCTTCGCGGAGATGTGCGCCGCGTGCAGCCGCGCACCGGGCACCACCTCGAGCACCAGCAGGTCGCGGGCGAGACAGAGCACCTCGCTGTAGGCCGGCGCGCCCACGAGCCCGAGCTTGGTGGAGTAGAAGCCCTCGTTCATCACGCCGCCGCGTGTGGCATCCATGTCCTCGCAGTGTTCGACGAGCGGTATGCCGACCGCGGTCGCGTACTCGAGGACGCGGCGCGCCATGTCGGCGCTGCTCACCGGGGCTCCATCGTCGCTCACGGCCACCGCGCCGGCCTCGGCCAGCTCGAAGTACTCGGAGAGCGTCTCGCCCCGCCGGCCGCGCGTGGCCGCCGCGATCGGGTAGACCTTGGCCAACCCCGCGATGCGCGCCTGCTTGAGGACGAATTCCACCACGCTGCGCTCGTCGATGGCGGGATCGGTGTTGGGCATGCACGCCACCGAGGTGAATCCGCCCGCGACCGCCGCCGCGGTGCCGGTTTGCACCGTCTCCTTGTACTCGTGACCCGGCTCGCGCAGGTGCACGTGGATGTCGACGAACCCGGGCGCGAGATGCAGGCCCCGGCCGTCGTAGAGCGGCAGTGACACCTCTTTGCCCGCCTTGCCTTCCTCCACGAAGGCGATCTTGCCCCTCTCCACGCCCACGAAGCCCGGAAAGGCGCGGCCCGCCTTGGGGTCGACGACGGTGACGTTGGCGATCGCGTAGTCCTTGTGTTCCAGATTGGATAGATCCAGCATCTATATTCCCCCTACACCATTTCCTTGTCCTTGCGCACCGCGCGCAGCTCGCCGCTTTGCTCCTCGGCCTCCGGTTCGCGTGCCGGGGCCTCGCCGCCGCTCAGCAGGTAGAGCACGGCCATGCGCACGGCGACCCCGTTGGTCACCTGCTCCAGGATGACGGAGCGCTCGAAGTCGGCCACGTCCTGCGCGATCTCGATGCCGCGGTTGATGGGCCCGGGGTGCATCACGACGCAATCCGGTTTGGCCCGTTCCAGCACGCGCCGGTTCACGCCCCAGCGCGTGGCGTACTCGTCGGTGCTGGGGAAGAGCCCCGCCTTCTGGCGCTCGAGTTGGATGCGCAGCACGTTGACCGCGTCGGCGCCTTCGAGCGCGCGCTCCAGCCGATGCTCCACCTTGACTCCGAGCGCCTCGATGCCCGGCGGGACGAGCGTCGGCGGCCCGCACACGGTGACCTCCGCGTCCAGGGTCACGAGGCCGTAGATGTTGGAGCGCGCCACGCGGCTGTGCGTGATGTCGCCCACGACGACCACCTTGCGCCCGCGCAGGCTCCCCCACTTCTCGCGCAGCGTGAACAGGTCCAAGAGCCCCTGCGTGGGGTGCTCGTGCGCCCCGTCACCCGCGTTGACGACGGTGGCGTCGATGAGTCCGGCGAGGAAGTGCGGTGCGCCCGGCGAGCCGTGACGGATGACGATCATGTCGATCTTCATCGCCTCGATGTTCTCGGCCGTGTCCCGCAAGGTCTCGCCCTTCTTCACGCTGCTCGTGGAGGCGGAGAAGTTCACCGTGTCCGCCGAGAGCCGCTTCTCCGCCAGCTCGAAGCTGATGCGCGTGCGCGTGCTCGGCTCGAAAAACAGGTTGACGATGGTCTGCCCGCGCAGCGCGGGGACCTTCTTGACGGGACGCTCGGAGACTTCCTTGAACGACTCCGCCGTGTCCAGGATGAGCCCGATCTCTTCGGCGCTCACGCCCTCGAGCCCGAGCAGATGTTTGCGGTTGAGCGTGGTCATTCTGTCTTCGCCCCCATCACGACCTCGTCGTGGCCGTCGATCTCTTCGAGGTGCACCTCGACCATCTCCGACTCCGAGGTCGGCACATTCTTGCCGACGTAGTCGGCCTTGATGGGAAACTCGCGGTGGCCGCGGTCGACGAGCACGGCGAGCTGAATGCGCCGCGGGCGGCCGAAGTCGATCAGCTCGTCGAGCGCCGCGCGAATGGTGCGCCCCGTGTAGAGCACGTCGTCGACGAGCACGATGATGCGGTCGGTGATGTCGAAGGGGATGTCGGTCTTGCCCACCTGCGGGTGCCGCGTGATGCGCTGGAAGTCGTCGCGATAGAGCGTGATGTCCAGCACGCCCACGGGCACGCGCACGCCCTCGATCTGCTCGATGTACTCGGCGATGCGCTCGGCCAGCGGCACGCCGCGCCGGCGCACGCCCACGACGACGATGTCGTCCACACCCTGGTTGCGCTCGACGATCTCGTGCGCGATACGCTTGACGGCCCTCCGGATCTGGTCCTTCTCCATGAGGGTCGCCTTCTGGCGGATGTCCAAGTCGCTTCCTCCGCTTCGTGTGCGATCCGGGTGGCCGGCGGGCACAAAAAAACCCTCCGGATCCTCAGAGGGTACGAGACGGTTTGCGCACGCGCGCCTCGCCGCGGGCGGTATCGCTGCTCGACCCTTTGCTGGCCTCCCGGACCAGATTAAAAGGATCCCTTGTCAGCTCATAGTACAGGGGGCGCCCCCGCGGGGCAAGGGGCAAAAACGAAAAAAAACTTGACGGTCCGGTGCCCAGGCCCGACGATGCTGTCGGAGGACGGCGCTAACTATCTGCCTTCATTTACGTTGCGGAATCGTTCCGACACCGACATCACGCGGCGCGCGGCGGCGCGCGCATCCGTGGACGCTTCGTTTCCACTGACGCTCGACACGCTCGCGCAGCGTCGCGAGCTGCTCGACGCGCAGAAGCGTCTAGTGGAAGTCTCGCGCCGGTTGCGGCACACCGAATCCGCGCTGGAGTCGATTCGGCAAGTTTTCTCCGCCGTCGGCGACCCGGTGGAGGTCATCGGCACGGACGGCGTGATTCACTTCGCCAACCGCGCGAGCCGCAAGCGCCACGGCGGCAACGTCGAGGGACTGCCCTACGCGCCCGCGCTGCTCGGCGTCGAAAGAGAACCCGACGACTGCCCCGCGCGCATCGCGCTGAACGAGAATCGCGAGACGCGCACCAGCGGCGAGCGCGGCGGCGAAGTCGTGACGGTGACGTTCACGCCGGTCGTCCTCGCCTCGGGCGAACGCGCCGTGGTGCGCCACACGCGCCGTGCCGACGGCGTGCCGCCGGGATACATCGCGGGCGAATCGGCGCGCGACGCCGGTGCAGACGCGGAGACGACCGCCCCGCCCGAGGCGGCCGAGGTCGTGGACGCCGCCGTCGCCGACCACGACGCGCTCGAGGCGCTGCGCGAAGCCGCGCTCGCGTGCGCGGGCACGCTGGACACCGGCCGCCTCCTAGAGGCGCTGCTCGCCCACGTCGGCGAGTACCTCGAGTGCCCCGCCGCCGGCTACTACGAGATCGATGACGACGCCGAGCACGCCATGCTCGCGGCGTCGGCCGGCGCGGACCCGGCCACCCTGCCCCCACGGCTCCTCGCCCGCGAGTACCGCGAGCTGGCCAACCTGGCCGGGATCGACGCCCCCTACCTGCGCGTGGCCGACTTGCGACGCGCCAACCCGCTGCCCGCGTCCGTCCAGCACGCGCTGCTCTCGGCGGGCGCCGCCGAGGCGGTCGTGGTGCCCGCGCGCACCGCGCACGCCCGCTACGGCGTCATGGTGGCCGCGCGCGCGGCCGCCGTCTCCGGCAGCGACGAGCGCTTCCTCGCGTCGCTCTCGCAGTTGCTCGGCCCCGCGCTCGAGCGCAACCGGCTCGTGCGCGCCTTGGAGCGCGGCATCGACGCCTCGCTCCACGTCGAGCG
>JAOTVO010000199.1 GCA_029863355.1 Candidatus Krumholzibacteriia bacterium | reverse complement strand
TGGTGGATGTCGATGCTCGAGAGGTTGCTTGCATCTTCCGTGAGAACGGCAAATTCCAAGATGGCGGCGGAATGATCGGAGGAGCGGTTCTCGCAGACGGGGGCTCTCCTGAGTTTCGGGATTGTACATTCATCTCTAACGCAGCGTCCGGCGTAGGTGCCCTTGCCTGCGGAGATGGTTCACCGAGGGTTGTCAACTGCCTGTTCCAGTGGAACTGGGCGAACGGTACGGGCGGACTGGGAATATGGGGAGCGGGAGCAGAGGTTGTTGACTGCCGGTTCATTGGGAATGCATCGGCGAATGCGAGCGGTGGAGGTATCAACGCGGGCCGAGGTGTAGTCATCCGCCGGTGCTTGTTCGATGGTAACGACGCAATAGCAGGGGCCGGCATCAGCGGCTGGCCCGACTCCATCATTGCATGCACGTTCTTGAACCACGAGGTCGTCTACAGAGGTGGCGCTGTTAACATCTTTGACGCAGTGGTCATCGACTGCACATTCCTGGATAACTTTGGTATCGAGAGCGCTGTCTACGCAGAGCGCAGCGTGTTCGACGGCTGTGCCTTTGTACGGGGATCTTCTATTCGAAACGCGGCCGTGCACGTCGCGGACACCGCCATTCTGAGGTGCACGTTTTACGGCCAATGGTCCGAGATGGACGGGGCCGCCCACCTTCGGGCCAGCGGTCTGTGCTCGGTACGCAACTCGATCATTTCGTACAGCGAGGGACCGTCCGTCATATGCGATCCGGGAACGATCCTGGAGTTCACCTGCAATAACGTGTACGGAAACGCGGGAGGAGACTCGTGCGTCGCAGACCAGATCGGCATCAACGGCAACATCTCGCTCGACCCGCTCTACTGTGACGCGGCGAGCGGAGACTTCACGCTGAGAACTTCATCGCCCTGTCTCACCGCTCGGTGCGGCGCAATGGGGGCGTTCGGTCTGGGGTGCTGGGACGAGGCCGCGGCGATCGCGAGCGTCACGGACGTGGCGGGGGACCAGGGAGGAAGCGTTCGGGTCCGATGGTATAGGGCGCTTAATGATGCTCCCGACGACTCCGTGGTCATCGCCGAGTATCGCTTGTACCGGCGGCGGGGCCTCGATGCGGCTGCCGGCATGGGGCGAGATGCCAGCCTAGCATCTCCCGTCTGGGAACGCGTGGCGACGAGCGCGGCAATTGGCAGTGCGAGCTACGACGCGGTTGCCTCCACACAATGCGACTCGACATATCGGGACGGCTGTTGTTGGACCGTCTTCAAGGTGAGAACGGTAACCGATCGTGAAGCCACGTTCTTTGATTCGGCACCCGACAGTGGCTACTCCGTAGACAACATAGCGCCGGCGGCGCCCGGCGGCCTTCAGGTGATCTACGACACGTCGCGAGGACCTGTGCTCTCGTGGAGGCCGTGCGCGGATCCTGACTTCAGTCATTTCAACGTCTATCGTTCCGTCGACGCTGTCGAGGACAGCCTGGTCGCCACGACCAAGGAAACCCGATGGACCGATTTGTCGACGCGGGGTGTCCGGTTCGTGTACAAGGTCTCCGCGGTTGACCGGGCGGGGAACGAGAGCGAGAGGACCTCCGTATCGCACACGCGCCCAACCCGAACGGCGCTCCACCAGAACGTGCCGAATCCCTTCAATCCCTCGACACGTATTCGTTTCGACGTTCACCACCGAACGCACGTTGTTCTTGCCGTCTACGACGTGCAGGGGCACATGGTCCGCGAGCTGGTTCGCGGCGACTTCGATCCCGAGAGCAGGGAAGTCGAATGGGACGGATTTGATGCCCGTGGGCGCCGCGTCGCTTCCGGGATTTACTTCTGTCGCCTGCTAACGTCGAGCGACGTCCTCACCAGAAAGATGGTCCTTCTGCGCTAGATGCAGGGAGGTGTGCGTCTCGGCACCCCCTCACGCTACATCCCGCCGGCTGCGTCCGCTGCGTCGAGGTGGGTTTTCAGGTACTGGAAGGCCGGCGTCAGCTCGCCGCGGTGGGCGATTACGGCCCCACTGATAGGGGGCGCGAGGGCGGTCAGGTCGAGTCCGTCCGCGGTGTGCGCGCGGGCGATCTGCTCGATGAAGGGGAGCGAGGCGCGGCTGAAGTCGGCCGAGGCGTCGAGTGGAAACTCGCAGGGCAGGTTGTCCACGGCCATGACGAGCGGGCCCGGGCCGGTGAGGGCATCGACGGCGCGGCCTTCGCCGGCGAGGTAGAGATAAGTGGGGTCGTCGGGCGCGGTCGCGCGCACGGTGGACTGGATGGAGCCGTCGACGTCGCAGGTGATGTCGCCGATCACCCTGAGCTTGGGCTCGGCCGCTTCGGCCCACAGCTGCCGGATCTCATCGCGCGTGAGCAGCACGGGGTAACGGGGATCCCAGTAGATGGTGTTGACGAGCAGCGTCAGGTTGCGGACCTGCGGCGAAAACACGCTGCGATAGCGCTCCGGGTGCTCGAAGTAATCCGCCAGGTCGAACGCGCCCCCGTCGGTGCGTTCGAAGCAGTGTTTCTCCGCGAAAACGACCTTGAAGACCGCGTGCCGCGCGTCGCGGTCGCGCGGGTCGATTTGCGCGAGCTCGCGCGGGTCGACGGCGCGGATCGGCAGCAGGTCGCAGATCTCCTGCGCCCCGCCGGAGACGTTGCCGTAGCCCACGATTCCGCACACCAGCGGCGTGATCGGCTCGGGCAGACCGTGCTCGGCAATCTCGCGGCCGATCCGTGCCACGGCGTCGCGCGCCTCGCGCAGGCCGCCGTAGCGCCACGCCGGCTCGAGGCTCGCGAACGGCGTACGCAGCCCCTCGGCCTCGCAGCGCCGGCCGAACGCGCGCAGGGTTTCGATCATCCCGGCCAGGCCCGCGTAGCGGCCGAACGCCACCAGGCGGCGACCCTGAGTGTCCTTGATGAGCTCATAGTCGAGAAGCGAGCAACCGAGGTCGAGCATGCGTTGGAGCAGCGGCATGTTGTGCCGCTGCCCCTTGAGGGTGTGGGAGAAGAACAGGTACGTCTTGCCCGACCCGAGCAGCGCGAGGGGAACCTCCTTGACCGCGACGACGAAGCGGCACGGATCGAGGCTCTCGCTCACCTCGGCCCCGGCGTCGGTGTATTCGTCGTCGGTGTGGACGCGAATCGCCGAGGGCTGCACGATCACGCGCACGCCCTGGTCGACGAGGCGCCGCACGTGTGCGGGAATGAGGGGCGTGCGCCGCTCGAACGGATCCTTGTCCTCGCGGCGCACGCCGATACACCACTTCTCCATGCGGCGAGCGTAGCACACGCGCGGTCTACGCGCGGCTCTGAATCCCCCCCAACTACTTGACGCGCGTGATGGTCAGACGCGCCGCCGGATCGGTCCAGCCGTAGTCGGCGGGGTCGAGATCGCCGCTGCCGACGATGCCGCCGTGCATGGCGATGGGCTCGTGCGTGGGCACGCGCACGCCCGGGTTTCCGCAGCAAGGCCCGGGGATGTGCGCTGCGCTCTCGGTGTTTTCCTCGGAACCGGCGTCGTAGGTGCCGAGCAAGTATTCGGCGCTCCCGCCGTGGGGCAGCCGCAGCCGGCTCACGCCGCTGAAGGCGTCGTTGGTGTTGACGAGCATGAATGCCGCCGCCAGCCGCCCGAACGCATACGGTCCTTCGACTTCGAAGGTGGCCGACGCGCCGGGGAGAATCGGCCCGCTGCCCGTCGTCACGCCAACGACCTTGTGCGACGCGCCGAGCATCGCCGCCATGACGCTGGCGTCGCCGTCTTCGGCGATGCGCACCAGCGCGTCGGAGGCGAAGTGACCGACGCGGTACATGCGCACCCCGCCCCAGTGCGTGGCGAGGATGGGGGGAGAGAAGGGCTGGCTCCCGCCCGGCACGGTGGCGGGTGTTATGTTCTCGATCGTCACCTCGTAGGTCGGGCGGATGCGGCGCACAGTGAGGCGCGCGACCGGTTCGTCCCAGCCGTAAGTGGCGGGGTCGAGGTCACCCACGCCGAGGATGCCCCCGTGCCGGCGGATGCGCTCGTGCGTGGGCACGCGCACCAGCGGGTTGCCGCAGCAGGGGCCGGGGATGTCGGTGGTGCGCTCGGTGTTCTGCTCGCTCCCCGCGTCGTACGCGTGCAGGTAGACCACGCGCTCGCCGTGCGCGGGGAGCGGAATGGCGTCGGCGCCGCCGAAGGCGTCGTTGGTGTTGACGAGCATGAAGACGAGCGAGAGCAGGCGTTTTCCGTGCGCGGTCTGGATCTCGAAGCGCGCCTCGTCGCCGGGCAGGATCACGCCGCCGCCCTCGACCACGGCGAAGACGCCGTTGGCGTTCTGCAGCCGCCCGACCAGGGGCCCGTTCACCGCATCCTCGGCGACCTGAGCCAGCTCGCCCGACGCGAACCTGCCCGCGCGGAAGAGATGCATGCCCCCGCGGTGCGTGGCGATGACCGGCGGCGAGAAAGGCTGGCTCGCGCCGGGGCCGGTGGCCGGCGCGAGGTTCTCGATCACGATCTCGTAGGTCCGCACCGTCGGCCCGACGCCCGCGCTCCAGTCGGTGGCGACCGGGCTGGGTCCGGCGGAGTCGTCGGCCTCGAACTTCGAGAGTATCACTTCGTCGGAATCGGTGTCGGGAGCCGACGGTCGATCGTCGGAACAGGCGAGCACCAGGGCGGCGGCGCCCGCCAGGGAAAGCAGCAATAGACGTCTCACGACGTACCTCCGGGTGGATGGGTTGCTGTGCAGTGGGGTCGTGGGGATTACGTCGCGGCCGGCGGAGTGTGACCGTGGCTGCGGAATCACAGGTCCGCAATTGGAAGGGGCGGCCGAGTACCGAAGTCGCGAACCCCGGGCCACTGGACCGGTAATCCGCTCAAAGGCATTGACTTGGAAAGAACCCCCCCAGCGTCCGCCGACAAGGGGCCGGCCGGGGCGCGAAGGTCCGCGCCCACACGCATTTTCCGGGTTCCATTCGGGCGCGATTCGCAATAGAATATCAGACTGATTTCTTTTTCGCGCCGAGGGCTTATATTGAGGAAGGGCGCAGGCGGCCTCCAGCGGACCCCCCGCGGAGGCCGCAAGGACAAGCCTGCCGCAAGCTAATCCCGCACCCAAGGAGTCGGAATGCCCAGGAGTGACGTGACGGTCCGCGTCGCAGGCGAAGGCGGCGAAGGCGTCGTGAGCGTGGGGGAGATCCTCACGCGCAGCGCGGCCAACTCGGGCCTCGACGTGTTCACGTTCCGCAGCTATCCCGCCGAGATCAAGG
>JAOTVO010000198.1 GCA_029863355.1 Candidatus Krumholzibacteriia bacterium | reverse complement strand
TACAGACGTTGGAGACCCACCTCGACCCGAGCCTCTGCCAGACCGACGTGGTGGTGCAGAACAAGGATCGGCTGTTCCAGCGCTTCGTCAAGACGCTGACCAAGAAGCACAAGAACATCTCCTCCGACCTGCTGCTCGACCGCCTCGAGCGCCGCGAGCGCCAGTCGCCGACCAGCGTGGGCGGCGGTGTGGCCATCCCCCACGCCTTCATCCCCGGGATCGAGAGCCCGGCGGTGGGCGCGTTTCTGCTCAAGCGGGCCGTGCCCTTCGGGCCCACCGACGAGGACCGCGTGCGCACTGTGTTCTTCCTGGTCGGCAAGGACGGCAACCCGGAGCACCACCTGCCCATCCTCGCGCGCATCGCGCGCCTGTGCTCGACACCCGAGTTTCTGCAGGTGCTCGCCAAGGCGCGCACGAGCCGGGAGGCATACAAGACCGTGGTGAGTTGGGACAAGCGCATCGGCGCCTGAACCGAAGGGGTATAGTTCGTGCTTGTTGAGGGCCCGCGGCGTTCGTCGCGGGCCCTCGTGTTTGTCGTTGCGGACCCGCGCCCAGGCTGCTATCCTCAACTATTGCAGTAAGTTGTCCCCATCTCCCGCCGTACCACCATCGCGGCATCGTCGAGGCCCCGCTTGAAGCGTTCGCTCAGCCAGCAGGTCGGAATCCTCTCCCTCGGGCAGCTCCTCGCCTACGCGGTGATGTTCTTCGTGCCGCTCGTGAACGTGCGGGCGCTCTCCATCGAGCACTACGGCTACTATCGCCAGTTCTGGCTCGTCTTCGAGACCCTAGCACCCCTGCTCATGCTGGGAATTCCCCGCAGCCTCATGTATTTCCTCCCCCGCGCCGAGAGCCAGGACGAGAAGGCGGCCTACATCACGCAGACCATCGGCTTGCTGCTGGTGACGTCCCTGTGTGCCGTGGGCGTGTACGCGGTGATGGGCAGCGTGCTCGGCCACGGCCTGGGCGCGCTCGTGCGCGGGTTCTTCTGGCGGCTGTGCGTGTTCACGATCTTCATGGTGACCACGAGCTACATGGACTGGCTCTTTGTCGCCGAGCGCAAGGTGGGTCGCCAGGCCGTCTACCACGTGCTCACGTCCTCGTCGCAGGCCGTCGTCGTGATGCTCACCGCCTGGTTCAAGCGGGACGTGAGCGCGATCGTCTGGTCGCTCACGATCTTCACCGGGGTCAAGTTCCTCTTCGCCCTGGGCTACACCGTCGCCGTGCACCGGCCGGCGCTGAGGCTCATATCCATGCGCACGCTGCGCGAGCAGCTCTCCTTTGCCGTCCCCATCGGCCTCTCCGCCATGGCCCTGGTCCTGCTCAACCAGACCGACAAGTTCATCATCAACCGGTTCCTGGGGCGCGAGGCGTTTGCCATCTACTCCGTGGGTGCGTTTCAGGTGCCCTTCGTGAACATGATCCGGGGTTCCATCATCAACGTGATCTTCCCCCTCATGGCACAGCACCACAAGGCCGGCAACCACGACGCCATCCTCGACCTCTACCGGCGCGCCCTCGCGAAGACCGCCGTGCTGTTCTTCCCGGTATTCGTGTTCCTCGAGGTATCCGCGCGCCCCTTCATCACGATCCTCTTCACCGATGCCTATGCGGACGCGACCCCCATCTTCATGATCTACCTGCTGCTCTTCTTGCGCTCGACGGTGGAGACCGGCACGATCATCCAGGTTTACAAGAAGACGGCGTTTCTCTTCCGGACGGTCGTGTTGAGCTTCTTCGCAAACCTCGTCCTCAGTATTCTTCTCTTCAAGATGATTGGTCGGGAAGGTGTTCCCTGGGCGACGGTGATCACCATGTTCTCGTTGTCCGCCATCACGCTGCTCTACGGAGCCAAGCTTCTCGGAACGAGCGTCAAGGAGATGCTGCCCGTGGCGATGCTCGCCCGAGTGGCGGTCGCCGCCGTGCTTCCCGGCGCCGGTCTCTGGGCGCTCTATCTCGTGCGCGCTCCGGCCGGCATACTCCACCTCGGAGCCGCCGCCATTCTGTATTTCGCCACCTACCTGGTAATCTGCTTGCTCGCGAGGCTGGTCACCCTGGACGACTTCCGCTCCCTCCTGGAAAGACGCGCGCCGTGAGTCGACTTGGCGGCAAGATGGACGAGGGCTAGGACGCCGGGCGCGAGGACTTGTCGAAGAGTACGTGAATCCAGTTTGCGTGGGGACGGACCAACGGCCTCTGCATCTTCCTTATCCAATCGGCGAGACGGGCCAGCTGCCGCCGCGACTGGCTGGGCGCGGGTGGCGTCAAGACGGCGCCGCAGTGGACGCAGGGCTCATCCTGCGCGTACGTCCCGTCGGGATTCCCGGCCAGATCCATGAGCCACGTGGAAACCGCGTTCGTGCCCACGTCCGTGCTCCCCACGTAGGATTCCCGTTCGACGGCGCAGGACGCGAAGAGGCGCCGCAGGCGTCGCTCGTCGAAGGTATTGAGGTGCCCCCACGGGGGATTCACTCTCCCGCAGGCCGCACACGTAGTGCGGCCGACCCGCCTGTCCTGACGGTAGGGTACGCCGACGACGATGTGCCGCTTCGATACCCTCTGGAGCTCGGAGCAGGCCTTCTGCAGCAGCGGGGGAGGTATGTGCTCGAGGACCTCCGTGCACAACACTACATCGAAAGAGCCATCGGGGAGATCCAGAGCGGTCACGTCACCACGGATGCAACGAACCCGCTCGTGTGCAATCGTCGGCGTGTTCAAGTCCAGCGCCACAACGGCGTCGAAGGTTTCCGCGAGGCGGAGCGAGATGAACCCATCGCGTGCACCTATGTCGATGACGGACGAGCCCGCTCCGTTGGGAACCAGCGCCAGCAGGTCGCTGACGCGTTCTTGCTCGATCGGCTTATTCCGGTAGCTCTGAAGGTCCATAGAGCCGTACCAGTATACGGGCGCCGGTCGCGGCGCGCAATAGACGCGTGAGATCGACGGAAACGACCATGTATGCTAGAATCGACCGACCTCGTGAGATGGTGAATTGAACAAGGTCCTCATGATTGCATACTTCCTGCCGCCGGCCGGTTCGGTGGGCGTCTACCGGACGCTCAAGTTCATGAAGTACCTGCCGGAGTTCGGCTGGCAGCCGGTGGCGCTCACCACGGCGAACGGGAAGTTCCCGAAGTACGACGAGGATCTGCTCGCGCTCATCCCGGAGGGCGTGGCCGTGCACCGCTGCCGGGGCTGGGAGTGGCTCAACGAGGGGGAGAACGCCCGTTCGAGGGGGCCGCGCGGACGGCGCACGCTGTGGTCGCGCATCCACACGCGGCTCTATCTGACGTGGCATGCGCTGGTGGTGCCGGACACGCGCGTGACGTGGGTGCCGGCGGCGGTGGCGGCGGCGCGGCGCATCGTGCGCCGCGAGGGTATCCGCCACGTGTACATCTCGGGCAGCCCCTTCTCGTCGTTCCTGATCGGCGCGCTCTTGAAGCGCAGCGACGACGTGCGCGTCATCGTCGACTACCGCGACCCGTGGACGCAGAACATCACCTATCCGCGGCGCGCGCGGTTTTTGCAGTGGCTCGACCGGCGGCTGGAGCAATGGGTCGTGCGCAGGGCCGACGTGGTGGTCTCGAACACGCGCCACAACGACGAGCGCATGTTCGAAGCGTTCGGCGCGGCGCAGCCGCGCGACAAGTTCATCGCCGTCCACAACGGCTTCGACGGCGAGGACTTCGTCGGCGTCGCGCGCGAGCAGAGCGAGCGCTTTACCATCACCTACGCGGGCGCGTTTTACTACAGCGTGGGCTCGGACTTCGGCAAGGCGGCGGGTAACGAGGTCATGGAGACGTACTCGCCGCTCTATTTCTTTGCGTCACTGGAGAAACTCTTCGCGCGGCGTCCCGAGGTCAAGGCCCGCTTCGCCGTGAACTTCATGGGTGTGCTGGGCGAGGGGTACGACGCGGCCATCCGCGAGCGGGGGCTCGAGGGCGTAATCCACCGGCTGGGCTACCTGTCCTACGGCGAGCACCTCCGCGTCCTGAGGAACGCGGACGCGCTCCTGCTCGTCCTCTCGCGCGGCGAGCGGAGCCGGGGCTGGATTCCGTCCAAGTTCTTCCAGTATCTTGGCACGGGCAACGCCATCCTGGCGCTGGCCCCGGAGGGCGAGGTGCGCGACATCATGCGGGAGACCCGCGCGGGCGTTTGCGTCGATCCGGACGACGTGGACGGTGCCGCGGCGGAGCTGGAAAGGTTCTACGACGCCTGGGCGGAGGGAAGGCCGCTGGTCGCCGTGGACCGTGCCGGGGCGTCGGCGTACGAGCGCCGCAACCTCACCGCGTTGCTCGCCCGCGCGCTGGACTCTTGCTGACCAGGGGGTGTCGATTGAGAATCAGTATCTTCGGTCTCGGCTACGTTGGTTGCGTGTCGGCCGGCTGTCTGGCCAAGTCGGGCCACGAGGTCACTGGCGTCGACGTCAACGAGACCAAGGTGGACATGCTCGCAGGCGGGCGCTCGCCGGTGGTCGAAAAGGACCTGGAAGCGCTCCTGGCCGAAGCGGTGCGCGGGGGACGCCTGCGCGCCACGACCTCGGCCGCCGAGGCCGTGGCGGCGACGGAGCTGTCGCTGGTCTGCGTGGGCACGCCCAGCAACGCCAACGCGAGCCTCGACCTGAGCTACGTCGAGCGCGTGTGCGAACAGATCGGCGCGGCGTTGCGGGCCAAGAAAGAGACGCACGTCGTCTGCGTGCGCAGCACCATGGTGCCGGGGAGCACGGACGAAGTGGTGAGGCTGGCGCTCTCGCGCGGCTTCGGGGGGGAGCTTCCAAGCCGCGTGCGGGTGGCCGTCAACCCGGAGTTCCTGCGCGAGGGCAGCGCCGTCCAGGACTTCTTCGACCCCCCCAAGACGGTGGTGGGCGCCGACACCGACGCGGCGGCCGACTGCGTGGTGTCGCTCTACGCGGGCCTCGGGGGTCCCGTCGTCAAGACGGCCGTGAAGACGGCGGAGATGGTGAAGTACGTGGACAACATGTTCCACGCGCTCAAAATCGGATTCGCCAACGAGGTGGGGACGATGTGCAAGGCCCTCGGCGTCGACAGCCACGAAGTGATGGCCATCTTCGCCCGGGACGAGAAGCTCAACATATCCCCCGCCTATCTCAAACCCGGTTTCGCCTTCGGTGGCTCCTGCCTGCCCAAGGACCTGCGCGCGATTCTCTACAAGAGTCGCACCCTCGACCTCGAGCTCCCGCTGCTGTCATCGGTGCTTCCCAGCAACGACGTCCAGCTC
>JAOTVO010000005.1 GCA_029863355.1 Candidatus Krumholzibacteriia bacterium | reverse complement strand
CACCGCCTTGCGGATGCCGGGGATCTTCACCGCCACGACGTCGGGCCAGAGGTAGAGCAGGTTGATCAGCGCCTTGAACACCGCACCCAGACCGAGGCCGACGAAGACGTTCTTGGCCGTGGATCCGGCGCCCGAGGCGGCGATCAGCACCTGCGCGGCGGCCGTCCCCTCCGGGTAGGGCAGCGAGTGGTGCTCCTTGACGATCAGGAAGGGGCGCAGCGGGATCATGAGCAGGATGCCCATGACGCCCCCGCACACGGCGAGCATCGTGATCTGCAGGAGCGAGGGCTCGTAGCCCCACATGAAGAGCGCGGGGATCGTGAAGATGATGCCCGAGGCGAGCGACGAGCTGGCCGAACCCGCCGTCTGCGAGATGTTGCACTCCAGGATCGTGGGCTTGCCGGATATCGGCGCGAGCAGCCGCAGCACCGCCACCGACACCACGGCGAGCGGGATGGACGTGCTGATGGTGAGCCCCACGCGCAACCCCAGGTACGCGTTCGCGCTCCCGAAGAGCGCGCCCAGGATCACGCCCAGCACGATGGTGCGGACGGTGAAATCCTTGAGCTCCGTCTCGGCGGGGACGTACGGCTTGAACTCGGACATGAACCCTCCTCGCGCTCGCGACGCAATGCCGCGACTGTATCAGAACTTGAGCCCGATCTCGAAATGAAAGCGCCCGTCGCCGTCGCGCGGCCAGCCGTAGTCGAAGCGCAGCCCGCGCACCTGCCGGTTGAGGATGGCCGCGCCAACGCCGTAGCCGCCACGGAGCCGCTCGCCCTCGAGCGGCTCCGGCCCGTTCCAGGCCGCGCCGAAGTCGGCGAACGCGTGCACCTCGAGGCCGAGGAGGATGTCTTCCAGCGGGCGCTCGCGCGAGAAGTTCAGGGGCACGCGCAGCTCGGCGCCGCCGTGGAGCGCGTTGTCGCCGTCGAAGGCGCCGTAGTCGTAGCCGCGCAGCGTGAGTCCGCCGCCCACGTGCTCGCGCCGGTAGATGGGGATGGCGTCGCCGTCGCGCACCACCGCACGAGCCTGCGCGGCGAGCACCAGGCGCGAGAAGGGGGCGACGAACGCGCGCGCGTCCAGCTCCGCCTCCACGATACCCAGGCCCTCCTGAAACGGCCCCACGGCGCGCATCTCCGCCAGCAGGTAGCCGCCCGACCACGCGAAGCGCTCGCTGTCGCGCCCGTCCCAGCGCGCGCCGATGCCCATGGTGACGAACGCGTCGCCCCCCGGGTCCAGCGTCACGCCTTCGTCGCCGCCCGCGGCCTCGTAGCCCGCCTTCACGTAGACGCGCGAGCGCTTGCCCGCGGGGTGGAACGCCTCCACCTCGCCGCCCAGTCGCCACACGCTCATCCCCGCGAAGGCGTTGTCGAAGTCGTCGTAGGGATAATCGTACGTGATGTAATAGACGCGCGCGCCCAATCCCACCTTCCACCCGCCCCACACCCACGGGTTCTCCCAGTCCGCCCCCAGCACGATGTTGCGGATGGCGAGGAACGAAACCGCGAGCCGCTCGCTGCGCCCCCGGAGGTTGTACTCCGTGGTGCTCCCGCCGATGGAGATCTCGTTCTCGTAGCCGCGCTCCAGCCAGAGGTTGCCCTCGAGCGTGCGCTTCTCCGTGACGATGACGTTCAGGCCCAGCGACGAATCATCGGGCAGGTACACCACCCGAATCTCCGAGTAGTCCACGCCCGGCACCCGTGCGACGTTGCGCCGCCCCTCCTGCAGCTTCCCGTAGTCGAACGGATCCCCCTTCGCCAGCGGGATCTCGCGCAGAATGATGGTGGTCTTGACGCGCTCGTTGCCGTGAACGTAGATGCGCCCGGTGCGCACGAGGTCATCGGCGCGCGCAGGAGCATCAGTGGCGAGACCCGCGGGCACCCCGAGTGCGAGGGCAAGAGTGACAGCGGTTGCGCGGCGGCGCGGGAAGCGAGTCGGTCGGCGCATCGTGCCGAGGGTACACCAGGACGCGTGCGGGGCCGCAATGCGAAAAAGCGCCTGAGAGCGTGCGCTGGAGTGCCCATAGCGTCCCATGACGGCGCCGCGGCCCGAGCGCTTCGCGGCCCGAGCGAAACTCCCCTTGTAAAGGCACTTCCCTCCTTATATGATTGCCTCCGGAGGTGTCCCGGGAGGGGCGCTCCGGTCCGTTTGCCGGTTCGGGAGTTACGCGGCGCCGATGGAAGTAAACATCCTCAAATCGAAGATCCACCAGGCCACGGTCACGGGCTTCGACGCCGACTACGAGGGCAGCATCGTGGTGGACGCGACGCTCATGGAAGAGGTCGGGCTGGTGGCGTACGAGAAGGTGCTGGTCGCCAACATGGCCACCGGCGCGCGCTTCGAGACGTACGTCATCCCGGGCCGCGCCGGCTCGGGCGCGGTGGAGTTGAATGGTGCCACGGCGCGGCTGGGGCAGACGGGCGACCGCGTGATCATCTTTGCCTTCGCGCGCATGCCGGAGGCGCAAGCGCGCAAATTCACCCCGCGCATCGTCCAGGTGGACGAGCGCAACCGCGTCATCCGGCGCTCCTTCGCGGCTTGACCGCCGGGCCGACCCGCCCGCTACCCATTGCCGATCGAGTGACCGTGCCCAAGACGGACAAGCGATACCTGGACGATCCCTACACGATGTCGTTTCGCGCCCGCGTGCACTCGAGCGCGCCCGCCGAGGGCGGCATCGACGTGATCCTGGAACAGAGTTACTTCTACCCGGAATCGGGCGGCCAGCTCGCCGACGCGGGCACCATCGCGGGCCTGCGCGTGGTGGACGTGCAGGAGCGCGGCGAGGACGCCGTGGTGCACCGCGTCGCTTTGGAGGGGAGCGTCGCCGCGCCGGACGGCGAAGTGGACTGCGCCATCGAGTGGGAGCGCCGCTTCGACCACATGCAGCAGCACACCGGGCAGCACGTGCTCTCGCGCGCGTTCATCGAGACGGGCGGACGGGAAACGGTGTCCTTCCACATGGGCGAAGACGCGTGTACGATCGACCTGGACGGTGCCGCACTCGACGAGGACGGGGCGCGTGCCGCGGAGGCGCTGGCCAACCGCGTGATCGAGGAGAACCGCGCCGTGCGCGTGCGCACGGTGGCGGTGAGCGAGCTCGCGGAGGAATCGCTGCGCCGCAAGCTCCCCGAGGGGGTGCGCGAGGTGCGCCTGGTCGAGGTGGCGGACTTCGACACCTGCGGCTGCTGCGGCACGCACGTGCGCGCCACCGGCGAGCTGCAGCTCGTCAAGGTGCTCAAGTGGGAGAAGGCGAAGGGGACGACGCGCGTGACCTTCAAGGCGGGGCGCCGCGCGCTCGCCGACTACAACGAGAAGCACGACCTGGCGCAGGAGCTGGCCAACCGCTTCACCACGGCGATCTCGGAAGTGGCGGGCAAGGTGGACCGGCTCGTCGCCGAGGGACAGACGGGGCGCAAGGCGCTGGCCCGCGCGAGCGAGCGCCTGGCGGGCTTCGAGCGCGACGCGCTCCTGGCGTCGGCACGCGTGTGCGGCGGCGTGCGGGTGGTGGCGCGCGTGCTGGAAGAGGGCGACGGCGCCTACGCGCGCGCGCTTTCGAGCGCCATCCAGGCGGCCGGCGGCGCGGTCGCCGTGCTGGGCGCGCGCGACGGCACGGTGCTGTGCGCGGCGTCGAAGGGCGTGGCCGTGGATTTCACGGACGCCATCGCGTGGGCGCGCGGGGACGGCGGCAGCGGAGGCGGCAAAGGGCCCTTTGCGCAGATCCGTCTGGCGCCGGGCGGCGACGTCGCCGCCTTCGTCACCAGGGTCGGAGGTTATGTCGAAGAACAACTATAGCGCCGGGCGCGCGTGGCTCGCCATGGCGGCGCTGGCGCTGGCCGCAGCGGTGACCCCCGCGGCGGCACAGACGCGCGCGCAGATGCAGATCGCCGACAGGAAGCTCGTCGAGACGCACACCGCGACCTACCGCGTCACGCAGGGCGAGAGAGAGATCGGATCGGAAGCCGTCACGGTGCGCACGTACAACACCAATACGGTGGTGTACGAGGGGCGCATCACGATGCAGCTCAGCGATGAAATCGGCTACGACGAGACGTCGCGGCTGGAGGTGGAGGAGGACTCCTACTTCCCGCGCGCGTTCGCTACCACCCGCGAGATGTGGCACGGCGAGGCGCGGTTCACGCACAGCGTCTCCATCGAGATGTTCGGAAACCTGGCCGTGGCCGATACGCGGCTGCGCGACAAGACCGAACAGCGCCGCATCGTGGTGCCGGCGGGCACCGCCATCGTCGCGACCGGCGTGCTGCACCTCTTCGAGCAGCTGTTGGCGGTCTACAACGAAGAGACCGGCGGGCGGCAGAGCTTCCAGGTGCTGGACGCGCTGACCAGCCGCACGGAACAGGTGGTGGTGCGGCGCGTGGGCCCCGAAGAGGCGAGCGTCGCCGGAGAGACGGTGGCGGCCACGATGTACACGGTGGATCGCGAGAAGTTCTCGGTCCAGATCTTCGTCGATGCCGGCGGCCGCGTGGTGCGCGGCGAGATGACCATGATGGTCTACGAGCTCGTCTCGTGGGAGAGCCACGCGGGCGAGGGCGAGTGACGGCGGGACGGGTGCCACGCACATGAAGCTGCACTGGAAGATCCTGATCGGCATGGCCCTGGGCGTCGCCACCGGGCTTTTGATCAACCCCGAAACCACCATCCCCGGCCTGGGCTTCCTCGCGCGCGGCGCCAGGGCAACGCTGGGCCCGGTGGTCGAGCCCGTCGGGCAGATCTTCGTCAAGCTGCTCAAGATGCTCATCGTGCCCCTGATCGTCGCCTCCATGGTGACGGGCGTGGCGCGCGTGGGCGACATCCGCAAGCTGGGCGGCCTGGGTGCGCGCACGGTGGCCTACTACCTGACCACGACCTTCGCCGCGGTGCTGGTGGGGCTCGTGCTCGTCGTGATCGTGCGCCCCGGCGTGGGCGGCTCGGCGCTCGGCGCCCAGGCGCCGGAGGCGGTGGAGACGCAGGTCACCGTGTCGGCGATCCTGCTCAGCCTGGTGCCGGAGAATCCCATCAAGGCCGCCGCCGAGGGGCAAATCCTGCCCCTGATCGTCTTCTCGCTCTTGCTCGGCGCCGTGCTCACAACGCTGGGCGAGAGAGCGAACCCGCTGGCGAGCTTCTTCGAAAGCCTCAACGACGCGATGATGCGGCTCACCGAGTGGGTGATCAAGCTCACGCCGATCGGCGTGTACGCGCTCATCACGGCGGTGGTGGCGAGCACGGGGCCGAGTATCTTCGCCAACATGGGCAAGTACATGGCGTGCGTGGTGGTGGGGCTGGCCGTGCACTCGGTGGTGACCCTGCCGCTCCTGCTCAAGCTGGGCGGGGGCGCGAGCGCGAAGCGCTACGCGGGTACTGTGGCGCCGGCGCTGACCACCGCGTTCTCCACGGCGAGCTCCAGCGCAACCCTGCCGCTCACCATCGAATGCGTGGAGGAGAACGCCAAGGTGCCACCGCGCGTGGCGTCGTTCGTGCTGCCCCTGGGGGCGACCATCAACATGGACGGCACCGCGCTCTACGAGTCGGTGGCGGCGGTGTTCATCGCGCAGCTCTACGGTATCGACCTGTCCCTGGGACAGCTCGTGCTGGTCTTCCTCACCGCGACGCTGGCCGCCATCGGCGCGGCGGGCATTCCCAGCGCGGGCCTGGTGACGATGGCCATCGTTCTGAGCGCGGTGGGGCTGCCGCTGCACGGCATCGGCATGATCATCGCCGTCGATCGCATCCTCGACATGTTCCGCACCATGGTGAACGTGTGGGGCGACGCGGTCGGGTGCGTCGTGGTGAACCGCCTGGAAGGAAACGAGACCCCTGCGGAGATCCGCTAGGGGCGAACGCGGGACGCCCGCGGGCGTACAAGTGCAGTGCGCGGGCTCGCCGCCCGCAGAGGAGGAAAAAAGGGTGCCCTCGAGAACGAAGTCGGTACGAGCCGGGCGCGCCGCCGCGGCCGCGGCGCTCGCGCTGGGCATGACGCTCGCCGCGTGCGGCGAGAAGAAGATGCCCTACGACACCAACCTGCTGGTCAACGGCTCTTTCGAAGAGGTCGGCAGCGATGGGATTCCCAAGGGGTGGCGCGTGGCCATCTTCCGCGGGCTCCCCGACCAGCCGGAGGTGCAGTACGCGGTCGACCAGGAGACGGCCGCCGACGGCCGGAACTCGTGGAGGTTCAAGGCCGACCCCAGTACGCGCCGCTTCTACATGCTCACGCAGGAAGTCGAGGTGGAGAACGCCGCCGGGGTGCGCCTGCGCGGCTGGATCCAGCTCGAGCAGGTCGCCCTGCACGAGGACCAGTTTCAGGTGTGCAATTACTTCCTGACCTTCTACGACGAGAAGCACCTGCGCTTCCAGGCGCACCGCCCCGCCGACAAGCGCACGCGTCCGCGCAACGGCACCGCGCTGTGGCTCGAGGAGGACGAGGTGTTTCGACTGCCCGCCGGCACCCGCTACGTCGCCGTCTCCTGCGTGCTCGGCGCCGACGGGAGCGCGTGGTTCGACAACGTCTCGCTCGAGGTGCCCACCCCCATCGAGTGGCTCCAGCGCAAGACGCCCAACTACGTGTTCAACTGGCTCCGCGAGCGCGAGTTCCCCGAGGGGGCGATGGAAAACCAGCAGCGGATCTTCGACCGCGTCTGCGAGCGCCTCGAGATAACGAGCGACGTGGTCGTCAACTACTACCTCTACCCCGACAGCGCGACGCTGCGCCGGATGGTGGGCGTAGTTCACGACCCGTGGGCGAGCTGGAAGGATCGCGAGATACACAGCACCTACCCGAACGACGACCACGAGGTCGTGCACTTCATTTTGAACGAGTACGGGACCCCATCGCGCCCCATCGTGGAGGGCGTCGCCTACTGGCTCCAGGACACCTGGATGGGCTATCCCATCCACAGCCTGGCGGCCTACTGGCTGGCGCAGGAGCGGCTTCCGACCCTGCAGGAGCTCACCAACCAGTCGGCGGTGGTGCGGATCGAATCGGTGCGCGCGGTCCCCGCGGCAGCGTCCTTCGTCGGCTTCCTCATCGGGCGGTGGGGCGTGCCGCATCTGCTCGCGCTCTTCCGCGAGGCCAACGGTGTCACCGACTACGGGCGCCTGGCCGCCGCGTTCGAGTCCGTTTACGGCGTGTCCCTGGACGGGGCCGAGGCGAGCTGGCGCGTCTTCCTCTCCCAGGCCCAGTCTCCCGAGGTGATGAGCGCGCCCGCCGAGGAGCCCGGCTCGGGGCGCGCTATCGGCCACGGTGATCGAGAGAAGCGGTGACCGCACCCTTCCGGCACTGCCCGCTTTGCGGCGAGCTGCTCGTCGAGCGGGAGGTCGAGGGGCGCGCGCGCCACGTGTGCCCTCGCTGCGCCTTCGTGCACTACCGCAATCCCGTGCCGGCTGCCGGCGTGGTTCTCGTGGAGGAGGGCAGGGTGCTGTGGGTGCAGCGCCGCCTAGAGCCCCGCAAGGGCGGCTGGACGCTGCCGGCCGGCTTCGTCGAGCACGGCGAGCACGTCATGGAATGCGCGGCGCGCGAGACGCTCGAGGAGACGGGACTGGAAGTCGAGATCACCGGTCTCTTCGGCGCCTACATGGCCATGGACGACCCGCGCGCGCAGGTGGTGCTGCTCCTCTACCTCGCGCGCCGCACCGGCGGCGCGCTCGTGCCCGGAGACGACGCGGCCGACGCCGCCTTCTTTGCCATCGACGCGCCGCCGCAGCCCATCGCCTTCACGGCGCACGCGCTGGCGCTGGCGGACATCCGCGAGCGCCAGCGGACTACTCCAGGATCCGCACCGTGAACGTGTCCCCCTGATCGATCTTCCACACCACGTCCATGCCGCTCAGCACGCGCCCGAAGAGGGTGTAACGGCCGTCCAGGTGGGGCTGCGCGGAGAGCGTGATGAAGAACTGCGAGCCGCCGGTGTCCTTGCCGTCGTGGGCGATGCCGATGGCGCCGGTGTCGTAGTGGTGGCGGTTGAACTCGGAGCGGACGAAAGCGCCGGCGTCGCCCCAACCGTCGCCGCGCGGGCAGCCGCCCTGCACGACGAAGTTGGGCACGACGCGGTGGAAGGCGAGCCCGTCGTAGAAACCGCTCTTGGCGAGTTGGATGAAGTTGTTCACGACCTGGGGTGCGTCGTCGCCGAAAAGCTCGATCTCGATCTCGCCGTGCGCGCAGGCGATCACGGCGCGGCGCACGCCCAACGGCGGGGCAAGACTGCGGCGGCGCGAACGGTCGAAGTGCGCTTCGTTGATCTCGCGCTCGCGCGGCGGCGACGCGGGCATGCCGACGGCGGCGAGGAGTGTCTGGCCGGCCGCGCGCACGCGCCGGTCTTCGTCCTGGAGCGCCTCGGCGGCCAGCGGGGCCGCCTCGGGCGCGGCGAAGCGCTCGAGCGCGGCGAGCACGGCCAGGCGGATGTTGGCATCCACGCGAGCGCGGCGCGCGGCGTAGAGCGCGATCAGCTCGGAGGTGGCCTCACGCGCTTCGCGCTCGCCCAGCGCGTTGACCACCTCGGTGACCACCACCCAGTCTTCCTCGGCTAGACGCGCGCGCAAGAACGGTGTCACGCGTTCGTCGTCGACGCGCGCCAGGCCGCGTATGGCGGCGGCGCGCATCAGGGCGTCGTCGTCGCGCTCGGCCACGCGCGTGAGCGCTTCGAGCCGCTCCTTGGCGCCGGAGGCGCCCATCGCCTCCACCGCCGCGGCGCGCACGTAGCGGCTGCCGTCGCGCAGGGCCTGGTCGCAGAAGATGGCGGCGTCTTCGCCGAGCACGGCGGCCAGCGCCGTGATTGCCTCCGCGCGCACGCCGGCACTGCGATCCATGATCGCCTGCACCAGGTAGTCCTTGCCCTTCTTGCTCCCGATCCCGCCCAGCGCGGCCGCGGCGGCCCCGCGCGCGTGGTGCGACGGATGCCGCGCGAGCGTCTCGCCCAGCGGGTGCACGGCGTCGTCGTCGCCGATCTCGCCCAGCGCGCGCGCGGCGTTGACCACCACGCGGGGGTCGGCGTCGGCGAGCGCGCCGGCGAGGACGGACACCGCGTCCTCGTCCTTCTGCTTGCCGAGCGTGCGTGCGGCGTGCGCGCGCGTGAGCGCGTCGTCGCTGGCGAGCAGCGGTCTCACCTTGGGCCCCACGCGCACCGACGGCACCTTCTCCAACGCGTACACCACGCGCCAGACCACATTGGGGTCGGGGTCGTGGACGGCGAGGAGGAGCGGGTTGAGGGAGACGTCGTCGGCGGCGCGGGCCAGCGCCAGCGCCGTCGCCCCGCGCACGTCGGCGTGGAAGTCGTGCAGCAGCGCGGCGAGGAACTCGGACACGTCTTTGCCGCCGATCTTGCCCAGCGCCTCGATGATCAGGGCCAGGTCCTCGGCGCGCGTCCGCGTGCTGAGCGTCTCCAGGGCCTCGGCGGCTTCAGAAGAGGCGATCTGCCCGAGCGCGAAGAACGCCGCGCGGCGCACCTCAATGTCGGGGTCGGAGAGCAGCGGAATCAGCCGCGGCACGTCGGCTGGATCCTGCAGGCGGCCGATCACCTCCGTCGTGCGCAGGCGCACGAGGGCGCTCGACGAGCGCAGGTATTCGAAGAGCTTGCCGTCGTCGGTGACACGCTCGTCCTCCCACAGCGCGAGGTTCTTGAGGGTGTCCTGGCCCGCGCTGGTCGCGAGCAACCGGGTGTAGCGGCTGGCCCCGCTCGTGGGCCCCGCCCAGGCGAGCACCATCGCGGCCGCGAGCGCGATCACCGTCACGCCCGCCATCCATCGCTCCTTGCGCATCTCCGCTCCCGTCGTTTCGGTGCCGTGTCCAGAACCGGCCGCGCCACGCGCGGCGCGGTCGCCATGTCGAGGGGATGCTTCCACCGGCGCGCCCGTCGTGTCAAGCGCCGGCCGCGGCGGGGGCGCGCGCTCGGTTGAACGATGCGCGGGGAGCGGCTATGCTCGGGGGCATGCCGCCGCCGCCTTTCGACTCGATGCCGCGCCGCGCCCGCCCGGGCGCCCGCACGGCGATCGTTCTGTCCGCGCTGTGCGTGGGAGCCGCGCTCCTCGCCCCGCGCTCCATCCCCGCGATGGCCGGCCTGGCTGCGCTCTCGGGCGCCTTCTGCCTCGCGGCGGGCGGCGCGGGCGCGCTGGGAGGCGTCGCCCGCCGGCTGGTTCCGCTCGTCCTCCTGGTGGTGGTGTTGAACGGCCTGGTGGCGGGAGGCGAGCCGGTGGTGGCCGTGGCCGGCCGCAAGGTCCTCTCCCGGGAGGGACTGGTGGCGGGTGTTTTCTTCGCGCTGCGCCTGGCGGCCATGGTGCTGGCGCTGGCCGCGCTGGTGGCGGCGGCACCGCCGGAGGCGATCGCCCGCGCGCTCCACACCTTTCTGCGCCCCTTCTCCGGGCGGCTGGCCGAGGCGGTGGCGTTCCACGGGTTCATCGCGTCGAGCTTCGTGCCGCTCTTCCGGCGCGAGTTCGAGCGCGTGCGACTGGCGCAGTCCTTCCGCGGCGCCGACCTCGGCGGGGGTCCCCTGCGGCGCGCGCGAGCGGCGCGCGCCCTCGTCGTCCCCCTCCTGCTCTCGGCGATCCGCCGCGCCGAGCAGCTCGCCCTCGTCGTCGAGCTGCGGGGGCTTCGCGCGCGCATCGCGCGGGGGAGATGAGCGTGCGCAACATCCGACTCGTGCTCGAGTTCGACGGCACCGCCTTCCATGGCTGGCAGCGCCAGAGCGCCGCGCGCACCGTGCAGGGCGTCGTGGAGGACGCCATCGCGAGCGTTTTCGGCGCGCGAGCCGACGTCCAGGGCGCCGGGCGCACCGACGCCGGCGTGCACGCCACCGGCTACGTGTGTAACTTCCACGTCGCCACAGAGCTGCCCGCACGCCGCATCCGCGCTGCCCTCGCCGCCCACCTGAGCGCCGACGTGGTGGTCCTGGAGGCCGAGGACGCGCCGGTCGCGTTTCACGCGCGCTTCGGCGCGCTCGCCCGCCGCTACGCCTACCGCGTGTCCACCGTGCCCACCGCGCTCCAGCGCCACGCCGTCCTGGTGACCCCGCACGCCCTGGACGCCGCCGCCATGGCGTCGGGAGCGGTGCACCTGCTGGGCGAGCACGATTTCACCAGCTTCACCCCGGCGCACAACGCGGCCGACCCCGTGTGCCGGGTGGCCGAGGCCGGCGTGCGCCGGGAGGGGCCGCTGGTGGAGATCACCGTAGAGGCCAACCGCTTCCTCCACCACATGGTGCGCGTGATGGCCGGCACGCTCGTGGAAGTGGGGCGCGGGCGCATGGGTCCGGAACGCGTGGGCGAGATCCTGCGTAAAAGGGACCGTAGAGCGGCGGGTCCGACCGCGCCCCCCTGTGGCCTGACTTTCATCGGCGTGCGCTACCCTGAGACCGGCCACGACGCCCCGGGCGCTGACGCCGGCGCGCGGGACGTGCTATCATCCGAACCGACGCGCCTGGAGTCCGAGGGGCCAAACCGACCGCAGGAAGGGAAACCGCGATGAAGATATTCCTGGATACCGCCAACATAGACGAAATCCGCGAAGCCGCTTCGCTCGGCGTGCTCGACGGGGTCACCACCAACCCCAGCCTCATGGCCAAGGAGGAGGGGGGCGACTACCGCGCCAGCCTCAAGGAGATCTGCGACATCGTCCAGGGCCCGGTGAGCGCCGAGGTGGTCGCCGAAGAGACCGAGGAGATGCTGAAGCAGGGACGCGAGCTGGCCAAGATCAGCGACCACATCGTCGTCAAGATCCCGCTCGTGGCCGCGGGGATCCGCGCCGTGACGGTGCTCTCCGCGGAGGACATCAAGACCAACGTGACGCTGTGCTTCTCCGCCAACCAGGGTCTGCTCGCCGCCAAGGCGGGGGCGACCTACATCAGTCCCTTCATCGGACGCATCGACGACGCGGGCAACAACGGCATGCAGGTGGTGTCCGAGCTGGTGGAGATATACGAGAACTACGCCTTCCCCACGCAGGTGCTGGTGGCGAGCGTGCGCCACCCCCAGCACGTGGTCGAGGCGGCGCGCCTGGGCGCGGACGTGGCCACGATCCCCTACAAGGTGTTCAAGCAGATGCTCAAGCACCCCCTCACCGACGTCGGCCTGGAGCTATTCAGGCGCGACTGGGAGAAGGTGCTGGCGCGACAGAGGGAGCATGCACGGCGGTAGCGATATCATGGGCAAGAGGCACGAGAGCCGCGCGCGCGTGCTGCCCTACGTCTACGGCGGCGTGACCGGGCTGTCGATCGGCGCGCTCGTGCTGGTCGCACTCCTGGCGCTGCGCGGCGCTGGCGAGCGCACCGCGGGCCAGCCGCCCGCGCTGGACAGCCGGCCGGCGGCCGCGGCGGCCGGCCTGGACGGCGGCGGGGTGGCGGCGGGCATCGGCGATGACCGCCGCAGCGCCATCGTGCGCGCCACGGAGACGGTGTCGCCGGCGGTGGTCTCCATCACCGCCACCTACACCAGGCGCACCCGCCCCGTTATCATCACGGAGGGGTTCTGGCAGCGCTACTATCCCTCGCGCGAGCGCAAGTACAGCAGCTTCGGCTCCGGCGTGATCATCTCGGAGGATGGCTACATCTTCACCAACTACCACGTGCTCGAGCTGGCCGAGCGTATCTCCGTCACGCTCGCCTCGGGGGCGAACTACCCCGCCGAACTGGTCGGCGCCTCGCCCGACTACGACCTCGCGCTCCTCAAGCTCGAAGGCGGGGACTTGCCCGCCGCGCCCCTCGGCGATTCCGACGACCTGCTGGTGGGCGAGTGGGCCATCGCCATCGGCAGCCCCTACGGGCAGTACCTGGCCGACGTGCAGCCTACCGTGACCGTCGGCGTGATCAGCGCGACGCACCGTGACATCCGCCAGAGCCCCGACGAGTCGCGCGTGTTCAACGACATGATCCAGACCGACGCCGCCATCAACCCCGGCAACAGCGGCGGCCCCCTCGTGAACTCGCACGGCGAGGTGGTCGGGATCAACACCGCCATCATCCACGGCGGCACCGGCGCCAACATCGGCATGGGTTTCGCCATCCCCGTCAACCGCGCCAAGTACGTGTTCAACGAGATCGTCGAGCACGGCAAGGTGCGCGACGTGTGGCTGGGCATGCAAGCCGCCGACATCACGCCCCAGCTGGCCGTCGCCCTCGACCTGCCCACGCGGACCGGCGTCCTGGTGCAGGCCATCGAAGCGGGCGGCCCCGCCGAAAGGGCCGGCCTCAAGGTGGGCGACCAGCTCATCGCCATCAACGGCGTCTCCGTCCAGAACCGCAACCACGCCAACCGCCTCGTCTTCGGCCACGGCGTCGACGACAAGATCGAGATCACCGTCAACCGCAAGGACGAGCTCACGACCTACACGGTGAAGCTCGAAGAGCGCCCCTCGGACATTTAGGCACCCCGCGATTTCATGGCTTGACAGTATGCACGTTTGTGCATACAATGACTAGGTGTGGGTGGATTGGGACCCGCGGAAAGCCGCGGGTAATCTGGGTAAGCATGGAATCGACTTCGTCGACGCGGCGCCGGTGCTTTTCGATGAACTTGCCGTAACGACGGAGGACGAACACGCGGGCGAAGCCCGCTCGGTCACCATCGGGACGGATGCGGTCGGTCGTGTGCTCGTCGTGGTCTGGGTGTGGCGGGCCGAGCAGATTCGTATGATCTCGGCGCGGCGCGCGACGCCGAGAGAGCGCCGCCGCTACCAGGAGAAGCGATGAAAAAGGAATACGACTTCAGCAAAGGCAAGAGGGGGCCCGTAATCCCGTCACCGGGAAAGACGCGCATTACGATTCGCATCGACGATGACATACTCGACTGGTTTCGCGACCGGGTTCGCAAGGCGGGTGGGGGGAGCTACCAGACGTTGATGAATGACGCGCTGCGCGTCTTCACCCAGCTTCAAGACCAGAATCTGGAGAAGACGCTTCGCCGAGTTCTGCGGGAGGAGTTGGCCAAATACCAGACGCGGCAGTCGAAGACCGCGTCCAAGAAGCGCCCCTGATTAGCCCTTTCCTTTCCGCGCCGGATCGTCTATCCTCGCGCTTTCCCGGGCATGACCCCGGCCCGGTGCCCATCATGATCGAACGCTACACGCTCCCCGAGATGGGAGCCATCTGGTCCGAACAGAACAAGTTCCAGAAGTGGCTCGACTTCGAGATCCTAGCCTGCGAGGCGCTGGCCGAGCGCGGTGAGGTCCCGCGCGAGGCGGTCGAGCGCATCCGCAAGAAGGCGCGCTTCGACGTCAAACGCATCCTCGAGATCGAGGAGACCGTCCACCACGACGTCATCGCCTTTCTCACCAATATCGGCGAGCACATCGGCAACGACTCGCGCTACCTGCACCTGGGGCTCACCAGCTCCGACCTCCTCGACACCACGCTCTCCTGTCAGCTCAAAGAAGCGGGCGCGCTGCTCTTGAAGCGCATGGCCGCGCTCCAGGACGCGGTGAAGGCGCGCGCGCTCGAGCACAAGCGCACCGTCATGGTGGGGCGCACGCACGGCATCCACGCCGAGCCCACCACCTTTGGCCTCAAGCTCCTCGTGTGGTACGACGAGTTGCGCCGCCGCGAGACAACACTACGGCATGCGGTCGAGCGGGTGTCGGTGGGGAAGCTCTCGGGGTCGGTGGGCACCTTCGCGCACCAGCCCCCCGAGGTCGAAGCCTATGTAATGAAGAAGCTCGGCCTCGCGCCCGCGCCCGTGTCCACGCAGATCGTGCAGCGCGACCGCCACGCCGAGTTGGTGTCCGCCTGCGCGCTGGCGGCTGCGTCGCTGGAGAAGATGGCCACCGAGATTCGCAACCTGCAGCGCACCGACGTGCGCGAGGTGGAGGAGCCCTTCGCCAAGGGGCAGAAGGGCAGCTCGTCGATGCCGCACAAGCGCAACCCCATCGTCTGCGAGCGCGTGGCGGGGATGGCGCGGCTCGTGCGCGGCTACGCCGTGGCGGCGATGGAGAACGTGACCCTCTGGCACGAGCGCGATATCAGCCACTCCTCGGTGGAACGCGTGATCCTGCCCGACGCGACCATCACGCTCGACTACATGCTGGCCAAGTTCACCGCCGTGGTGAAGGGAATGGTCGTCTACCCCGAGCACATGCGCGCCAACATGGACAAGGTGCACGGGCTGGTCTTCTCGCAGAAGCTCATGCTGGAGCTGGCCCGCGCTGGCCTCTCGCGCGAGGACGCCTACACGCTCGTGCAGGGCGCGGCCATGGAGACGTGGGAGACGGGCACGCCCTTCGAGAAGACCGTGCGCGCGCGCAAGGACATCACCTCCCGCCTCGACGAGCAGACCCTCGCCGGCGTCTTCTCCATCGACAACTTCATCGCCGAGACCGACACGATCTTCGACCGCGTGCTCGGGCCGACGGGCTGACGTCCGTCCTTTACAGTGAGCGACATCCGCACAGAAGACCTGGTGCCCGTCGACCCCGCCGACGCGGCAGGGGCGAAGGCGTTCTTCGAGCAGAATGGCGTGAGCCTGACGCCGGGCGAGTACGCGCGCGTGTGCGAGCTCCTGGGCCGCCGGCCCACGCTCACCGAGTTGCACATCTTCAACACCATGTGGAGCGAGCACTGCTCGTACAAGAGCTCGCGCGCCGTGCTCAAGCAATATCTGCCCACCGACGCGCCGCACGTGGTGCTGGGCCCGGGCGAGGACGCGGGGGTGATTCGCTTCGCCGAGATCGAGGGGAAGTCGTGGTGCCTGGTGATGGCGCACGAGAGCCACAACCATCCCTCGCAGGTGCTGCCCGTGGAGGGCGCGGCGACGGGCATCGGCGGCATCGTGCGCGACGTCTACTGCATGGGCGCCGACGTGATCGGCGTGATGGATCCGCTGCGCTTCGGCGACCCCCACGGCCCCCACGCCAGCCGCGTGCGCGACATCGCCTGGGGTGTGGTGGACGGCATCGCGCAGTACGGTAACGCGCTCGGCGTGCCCACCTACGGCGGCGAGACCTACTTCGACGCCACCTTCGACGACAACTGCCTGGTCAACGTGGTTGCCTTCGGCGTGGTCGCGGAGGACGGCATCATCCGCAGCCGCGTGCCCGACGCGGCGCGCGAAGAGCCCTACGACGTGATTCTCATCGGCAAGCCCACGGATGCTTCCGGCTTCGGCGGCGCCGCCTTCGCCTCGGAGCGGCTGAGCGAGGAAGAAGCGGTGGAGCGCCAGGGTGCCGTGCAGGTGCCCGACCCGTTCCTCAAGCGCGTGCTCGCCGAGGCGCAGAAGGAGATGCTCGCCTGGGCGCAAAAAAAGAAAGTGCCCATCGGCTACAAGGACCTCGGCGCCGGCGGCATCAGCTGCGCCGCCTCCGAGATGGCCGAGGCGGCGGGACTGGGCGTGGCGCTCAATTTAGATAGCGTCAATTTGGCCTTTGCGGACATGCCGGCCGAAGTGATCGCGTGCTCGGAGACGCAGGAGCGTTTCCTCCTCGCCGTGCCCGCGCGCCTATCGAAAGAGGTGCTCGAGATCTACAACGTGCACTTCGAGATGCCGCACCTCTACGAGGGCGCGGGCGCCTACGTGATCGGGCGCGTCACGCCCGACCAGCGCTTTCACGTGTCGCGTGGCGCGCGCTGCGTGAGCGACGCCGACGTGGATGCCGTCACCACCGGCATCGCCTACGCGCGCGAGGCCACACCGCGCGCGCGCAAGCTCCCGTCGGCCGGATGGACGCACGCCGAGGGCGCCGCCGGCATCCGCGAGGCCCTGCTCGCGCTCTTGGGCTCGATCAACATCTGCGACAAGTCGCCCGTCTTCCAGCACTACGACAGCGAGGTGCAGGGCCGCGCGGTGCTGCGCCCCGGCGAAGCAGACGCCAGCGTGGAGATCTTTCTGCCCGGCCACCCCATCGCGCTCGCCGCCTCCTGCGGCGGCGCCTCGCGCCTGGGTGCGATCAGCCCCTACCTCGGCGGCGCGTGGTCGGTGCTCGAGGCGGCGCGCAACGTGGCCTGCGTGGGCGCGCGCCCGCTCGCCGTCACCGACTGCCTCAACTTCGGCGACCCCGAGGACCCCGGCGTGTTCTGGGAGTTCACCGAGGCCGTGCGCGGGATCGGCGACGCCTGTCGCGCGCTGCGCGTCTTCGAGGGCGCCGACCACGGCGTGCCCGTGATCTCCGGCAACGTCTCCTTCTATAACCAGAGCGAGACCGGCGACGCCATCGCGCCCACGCCCATCGTCGCCTGCGCCGCCCGCCTCGACGACGCCTCGCGCGCGCGCGACCTATCCTTTAAGCACGCCGGTTCGCGCGTGGCGCTCATCGGGCACATCCACGCCGACATCGCCGGCTCCGAGTACGAGAAGTACTATGGAAGCCCCGAAGACGCCGCGCCCCCGCGCCCCGACTTGGCAAGCGAGCCCGCCCTCCTGCTCACGCTGATCGACGCCTTCGCCGCCGGCCTCGTCGCCGCGGCCCACGACATCTCCCACGGCGGTCTGCTGGTGACACTCGCCGAGATGGCGCTCGCCAGCGCGCTCGAACCGATCGGCTGCGACATCGATCTCGCGCGCGCTCTCAACACGAGCGCGTCACTCGCGCATCAACTGTTCAGCGAATTCGGCGGGATCGTCGTGGAGGTGCCCGAGGAGAGCTGGCAAGCCTTCGAAAAACTCGCGCGCGCGCGCGGCGCCGACATCGTCCCGCTCGGCCGCACCATCGCCGACGGTGCCCTGCACGTGACCCTCACCGCGAGCGCGTCGATCGAGCTGTCCGCCGACGAGCTGCGCGACGCCCACCGCGGCGAGATGGAACGGGTGATCTTCGGCTAGCAGCGCGTGGCATCGCGCCGAGTCAGGATGGCTCTCAGCGAAGCAAGACCGCCTTGCGGGTGACCGATCCCTGTGGTGTCGTGAGCCGGTAGAAGTAGACTCCCGAAGCCAGCGGCCGTCCGTCCCAATCCCGCCCATCCCAGTGGATCTCGTGCTGATCCCGCACGCGCCACTCGTCCACCAACCGCTCCACGAACCGCCCCCCCACATCGAACACATCCAACCGCACATACCCCGCGCTCGGCAATGTAAAAACGATCGTCGTCACTGGATTGAACGGATTGGGATAGTTCTGAGATAGCGACACGGAGGCGGGTATCGGCTCCACCTCCACACCTGTCGATTCCGGGTCGCCGAAGAGCACGTAGGTTCGCCCCTGCGACGGAGCAAGCCACGCACCCAACGCGAGATCGTCCACTCCATCGTCGTTGAAATCAGCGACCGCGATCCCCTTCCCGAGATCCCCTCCGGCATCACGTCCCAGAATCCGGGTGAGTGAAGTGTCCGACCCAAGGAAGACGGAGTCGGGCAAAGAAGCCCGGCCGAATACGACGATGGTCTTGTCCACAGCCCCTTGACTCACAACGGCGACATCAGTCCATCCGTCGGCGTTGAAGTCGCCAGTCTCGACGTTGCTGCCGTGAAGGGTGCTGATCCCGCTTCCGATGAGAACCGATCGCGCGACCATATCGGAATTGATAGCTTGCGAGTCGGGCAGTTCAGATACTGCGAATGTGCGGTAGACCTCACCGCAATTGAAGCAGCCGAGGGGATCCGCGTTGTCGTTCGTGGCCAGAACCTCCAGCTCGGGCACGGCTATCGCCACCTTGACGTTGGCCAAACCCCCGGATTGTGGCGGCGCGATCATTGTCACGGTTCGGAATATGGGATCGTCAAAGAACAGTGTGTCGCGCCAGCTAGAATGCCCATATAGCACCCGCACTACTCCCGGGTGGTCGAAATCCGCCCCATGCCCAACCACGAGGTCGTCGCGAGCATCCCCATCCATATCAGCACAGGCAAGATCGTTGTTCGTCTCAGCAAGATACGGCAGGTCGAGCACGCGACTCATGTCCGCGTAGTCCTGCCCGAGCTCGTAGGTCGCGCGCAGGCTGTCGCTCCCGTGGATGACGACCATCTCACCATAGGCTCCCCCGATTGCCAAGTCGTCGTAGGCGTCGCCGTCGACGTCACAGCCGCAAGTGCTCCGTCCGAAGTCTGCCGACCAGGGCGGCCCGAGCGCCGTCACTACTCCTTCAGCACCAATCGCGAGGTCGATGGTATCGGGAAACACATGACGACCCATGACGACGTAGACCACCCCGTCGCGCCAGATGTTCAGCCCGAGCGGCTGACCCCAGATCAGGTCGTCCAGCCCATCCGCATTCAGATCGCCCGCAGAAAGACCGCTCGTCAGGTCCGCATCGACCGATGTGCCGAAGATCCAAATCCCCGGCAGATTATTCACTTGCGCTGTTGTCCCTTGGTCGAAGGGCCCCCACAGAAGATTCACGATGCCCCGTCGGGTCCCACCCAGGGGTGCGGCGCCGGGGCTGAGGATTGCCAGATCCTCCTGCCCGTCCCCGTTGAAATCGCCAGAAGTCAGCGACATGCCGCTGTAGTCCCCGGGCACCATCCCGGCTAGTTCGACGTCGGCTGATTGGCTTGCCAGGTCGATGATCTTGGCCATCGGCGAGATCGATGCACGCGCCGACCCAACATGAACAACAAGGCATATGACAAACACAAGCTTGCTGATCGGCCAGCGGTCAGCGATAAGAAGAGCGCGTTCTCTTGACATCCCCCCCCCTAAGGTGCTATGCGTCCACCGTCCCCCATACCTCACTTAAGGTTAGCGCAGGTACGCGGGTTTGTCCAGGAGGTACCCGCCATGCTTCGCAATAGTTTGGCAGAAGTGACTTCGCTCGTTGGTCTCCTGCTCGCAACGGCATTCGGTCAGATCGCTGGGGCCGACCCACCTGAGTGCGAGCCAGGAGTTGTGGTGATGAGGTTTGCCGCGGCCGCCATGCCAGACAGCGGCACCGTTGAGACAGAACCAGCGAGTTTCGGCGTTGCTTGCGTTGATAGCATTATCAGTGGGCTGGAAGCACCTCGCACGGAGAAGTTCGTGCCGACGTACACTCGACATCTGACCGACGCAGGGCAACGTCTGGAGCGGATGTTCGTCCTGTACTACGACGACGATACGGATCCCTACGAGGTGGTCGCGGCACTCTCGCTTTGTTCTGAGCTTGAAGCGGTGAGCGTCAGCGAACTCGCCGAACCCAGTGGCTGCGGTACGTATCGGCACGAGCCGACGGACACCTATTTCGTGTCGGGTGCACAATGGAACCTCGACAACGAAGCAGACGACGGAACTGATATCGACGCGCCTGAGGCGTGGTACATTGAGCGCGGCAATAACGTGGTGATCGGCATCGTCGATGGGGGCACGATGCTCGCGATAGATCAATGGGGCCTGCACGAGGACATAGCGTACTTCTACAATTCGGCCGAGGATAAGGACCCGCTGGGCGTCTTCAATGCGGCCGACCTCGACGGCCAAGACAGCCCGCTCGATTCGGACTCTGAGGCCGACAACGTAATTGGATGGAACTTCTGGGACCCACCACGTCTCGCAGAAGAGGCGGCTAAGCAGGAGTGGAGGGTGCGTCCCTTGAATGCTGTCCTCTGCGATCCCCACTACATACCAAACCCATGGCGAATCCTGAAGTGCGCCCCCCACGGTTTCAGTGTTGAGAGCATTGCAGTGGCGAAGGACGATGGCGGCGAGTCGCTCGTCGGGGTCGCGCCAGCGGCGCGCGTCTATCACGCGCGAACGGGCAGCTCTCCTCGTCGAACGGCGGACGCCGTCTACCACGCCGCTCAACATGCACGCGTTATCAACATGAGCTGGGTATACGGTATCGACTACCAAGTCTTGAGAGACGTTGTGCGGTCGGCCACTGCCCCCGAGAGCTTGGGCGGCTTCGACTGCGTTCTCGTTGGTGGCGCCGGGAATGCTCCCAACGCCGAGACGCACCTGGACGTGCAGTGGCCAGCCCTTTATGACTCGGTTCTCGCCGTGGGTAGCATGACACAGTCGGTAGATCTTTGGAACCTAAGTGCCTATGGACCATATGTCGGGAGTGTGTCGCTCGTCGCCCCGGTAGGCGAAGGTATTCCCGCCCACTCGCATGACTCCTGCCCTGGACCTCCCATCGCTTGCCCTGACGAAGCCGTTCGTCCCTGCAATTCGCACATCGTCTTATTCAAGGGGACATCCGGTGCTGCGCCGCAAGTGGCAGGAGTGGCTGCGCTGATCCGGGCCCGTTTTCCGGACCTGAATCAGTTTCAAGTCAAGCAGCGGATCCTGCGCTCCGCGGAGTTCTATTGGGAAGACACGACCGAGAATCGGAAGAAGTTCGGGGCGGGTAAGCTTAACGCGTACCGGGCGCTCACGGAGTGGGGGGAGATCAGCGGGGAGGTGACGTGGAGCCCGAGCAAGACGCGCGATGGGAAGTACTACATCTCGGGCGATCTGACGATTCCGGCGGGGGCGAGTCTGACTATCGACCCGGGGACGATCGTGAAGGTCGCGCCGGACAACGAGGCGGGTGGAACGGACACAGACCGCGTCGAGATCGTCGTGGAAGGCGAGTTGAACATTGGAACCTCAGGCGACCCGGTAATCTTCGAGTCGTTCACGGATTCGGATCCGACGAGTGCAGACTGGGTGGGCATCCGGATCGTGGCTGGGAGCGAGACCTCAGGTCTGGACAATCTGATCATTCGCAACGCGCAGGTCGCGATCGAGAACGAGGTCGCGCTAGAGCTGGGAGATGTGAAGCTGGAGGACTGCGAGAGCGCGGTCCTCGGCGCCGATGTGAAGGTCAAGACGGACGGCAAGCTCACGGTCGCCCCCGGAATGGTGTTCTGGGTGGGGCCGGACGAGGACGGGGGTGGGGTCGATCCGGATTGGGTGGAGTTTGTCGTGGACGGCGAGCTGAGCATCTCGCGGGGAACGGGGCCGACGGTCTTCAAGTCATCGGCGGGGACGCCGACGAACAAAGACTGGCTGGGGATTTGGGTCTCAGAGGGCGCGACGGCCACGATGGAGAACGTGGAGATCCGCAATGCGTATCAGGCGATCGGGACACGTTCGACGCTCACGGTTCGGAAGGGCCATATCGAGGACTGCGCGCGCATTGGCCTGAGCATCGGGGGAGACGGGCAGGGGCAGGCGGATTTCACGGTGACTGCGGACACGCTCA
>JAOTVO010000197.1 GCA_029863355.1 Candidatus Krumholzibacteriia bacterium | reverse complement strand
GGCGGCGCTACGACGCGGCCTTCGCCGATCTGCCCATCGCCACGCCGGCACCGCCGGCGCCGGACACGCGCCACGCCTACCACCTGTACACGATCCAGGTGGACGAGGCGCGCGCCGGCTTGTCGCGCGACGCCTTCCTCTCCGCGCTGCAGGGGCACCACATCGGCTCGGGCGTGCACTACCTGAGCATTCCGGAGCACGCGTTCTACCAGCGCGCCTTCGGGTGGAAGCCGGCGGATTATCCGCACGCGGTGCGCATCGGGCGGCAGACGGTGAGCCTGCCCCTCTCGGCGCGCCTCACGGATCAGGACGTCGCCGACGTGATCGAGGCGGTGCGCCGGATACTGGGCGGTCGCACGGGGAAGAAAGGCGGATGACATGCAAAGAGCGCAGAGCGACGAGTACGCGCCATACTATCACCAGTACATCGAGAAGGTCCCGCAGGGCGACGTGCTCGCCTACCTCGAGCAGCGGCGCAACGCTTTCTCCGCGCGACTGGCGGAGACGCCGCCGGATAAGGGCGACCACCGCTACGCCGAGGGCAAGTGGTCGGTCAAGGAGGTGGTCGGCCACGTGATCGACATCGAGCGCGTGTTCCTCTACCGCGCGCTCTCCTTCGCGCGCGGCGACGCGGGGCCCATCCCCGGCGTGGAGCAGGACGACTGGGTGGCCGGGGCGGGCTTCGACGCGCGCACGATGGAGAGCCTGCGCGAGGAGTTCCACCACCTGCGCTCGTCGGGAATCGTGCTCCTGCGCTCCTTCGACGAGGCCACCTCGCTGCGCCGCGGCATCGCCAGCGGGTGCGAGTTCACCGTGCGCGCCATTCCCTACATCCTCGCCGGGCACCTCGACCACCACGCGCGGGTGCTCGAGGAGCGCTACCTGTGAGCGCGCAGCAGGTTCCCGCCTCGTTGCGCACCCTGGTGGCCCGGGCCGTGGACTACGCGGGCCTCTTTCCGCCGGCCGGCCTGGAGCTGCCGCGCGCGGTTGCCAACTACGCCGACTACCGCCGCTCGCCGCACGCCTGGATGCTGGGGCGCTTCGTCCTGGGTGCGGCCCAGCTCGACGCCTTCCGCGTGGCGGTGGCGGCGCACCTGGGCGACGCCGCCTGGCACCTGAGCGCGCTGGCCGGCGACGACCTCGCGGCGGCCTTCGCGCGCGTGGCGCGCTTCAACGAGGAGGGCGGCGGTGCTGCAGTCGATATGGTGGAAGCGCGGGCCACCACGCCGGAGCAGATCGAGGCCATCGCCGCGGCCGCGCCGGCGGGCATGCCGGTGTACGTGGAGATCCCGGCGGGCGAGGACGCGCGCGATCTGTTGCGCGCGCTGGCCGCGGTACGCCTGCGCGCCAAGATCCGCACGGGGGGGCTGGCGCGAGAGGCATTCCCCTCGCCTCAGGTGGTGGCGCGCTTCGTGCGCGCGTGCTACGCGCAGGGCGTGGCCTTCAAGGCCACGGCGGGCCTGCACCATGCGCTCCGCGCCGAGCACGCGCTCACCTACGAGCCCGACAGCGCCCGCGCGACCATGCACGGGTTTCTCAATGTGTTTCTGACGGCCGCTCTTTGCTACAACGGCCTCGACGCGCCCTCGGCGGAGCTGCTCATGCGGGCGGCCGACGCCGCCGAAATGGTGTTCGACAATGACGGCGCCGCGTGGGGCGAATACCGCGTGAGCACCGACGAGATCGCGACGGCGCGACGGCGATTGGTGGTGTCCTTCGGCTCGTGCTCCTTCGAGGAGCCGGTGGACGACCTGGCCGCGCTCGGCCTACTCTCTGAAGCATGATGGTGAGGTAACGATGAACCGCACGCACGATCCCGCCGCGCGCTCGTGGCACGAATCCGCCAACGAAGCGGGGAGCGGTTTCCCCGTCCAGAACCTCCCCTTGGGCGTCTTCGCCCCCGGCGAGGGCGAATCGCAGCGCGTGGGCGTGGCCATCGGCGAGTCCGTGCTCGACGTCGCCGCGGCGGTGGGGAAGGGGCTCTTCGAGGGCGAGGCGAAACGTGCCGCCGAGGCTTGCGCCAAGCCCGCGCTCAACGCGCTCATGGCGCTGGGGCCGGCGCACCGGCGCGCGCTCCGCGAGCGTCTCTTCGACGTGTTGCACGAGAAGGCGCCCGCGGATGCGCGCAAGCGCGCCGCGGCGTGCCTCGTCTCCATGGACGCGTGCGAGCTGCGCCTGCCCGTCGAGATCGGCGACTACACCGACTTCTACGCCTCGGTGTTCCACGCCACCAACGTGGGGCGCATGTTCCGTCCCGACAATCCGCTCTTGCCCAACTATAAGCACGTACCCATCGGCTACCACGGGCGCGCCTCGTCGATCGTGCTCTCCGGCACACCGGTGCGCCGCCCGCTCGGGCAGAACATGCCCGACGGCGCCCAGGCCCCCACGTACGAAGCCTCGCGGCTCCTCGACTACGAGCTCGAGGTGGGCTGCTTCGTCGGGCCCGGCAACGCGCAAGGCAAGTCCATCCCCATCGCGCGGGCGAGCGATCACATCTTCGGCCTGTGCCTGGTGAACGACTGGTCCGCGCGCGACGTCCAGAAGTGGGAGTACCAGCCCCTGGGGCCGTTTCTCGCCAAGAGCTTCGCCACCACCATCTCGCCCTGGGTGGTCACACTCGAAGCGCTCGAGCCCTACCGCGTCGGTGCCTTCGCGCGCCCCGAGGGCGATCCGCGTCCCCTGCCGTACCTCTATGACGAGGAGGACCAGGCACGCGGCGCGATCGACCTCACCCTCGAGGTGTATGTCGAGACGCGGCAGATGCGCGAGCGCGGCCTCGAGCCCATGCGCGTGTCGCGCGGGAACTTCCGCGACATGTACTGGACCGTGGCACAGATGCTCGCGCACCACGCGAGCAACGGCTGCAACCTGCGCCCCGGCGACCTCATGGCCAGCGGCACCGTCTCAGGCGCCGAGAAGGATTCGCGCGGGTGCCTCCTCGAGCTTACTGACCGCGGCGCCGAGCCGTTGAGCTTCGCCACCGGCGAGGAGCGCAAGTTCCTCCAGGACGGCGACGAGGTGATCATCCGCGGATACTGCGCGCGCGAGGGCCTCGCCCGCGTCGGCTTCGGCGAGTGCCGCGGCGAGATCACCGCAGCGCCCGCCGCTTGAGGACGCCACGTTTCTTCCTTGCCCCCGCCCGCGCGCTTCGTTAGGGTAGGGGCATGCTCGACCGCTTCAAGAAGGCGTTCGAAACCGGCGACGCGGGCGCGCCCGCCCGCGACGCCGGGGACATCCGCATCGCCGCCGCCGCGCTCTTCCTCGAGATCGCCAGCATCGATAACGAGTTCAGCGACGAGGAGCGCCTGCGCATCCTCGCCATCCTCCAGAGCGAGTACCAGCTCTCGCCCGAGGACGCCCTCGCGCTGGCCGAGGAGGCGCGAAGCGAGCTCGCCGGAAGCGTCGATCTCTGGCGCTTCACCAACCGCATCAACGAGAGCTACAGCGACGAGGAGAAGGTGCGCATCGTCGATCTCCTCTGGGAGATCGTCTACGCCGACGGCACCGTCGATGCCCACGAAGACTACCTCATGCACAAGCTCGGCAAGCTGCTGCGCATGCCCCACCGCCAGCTCATCGCCGCCAAGCTGCAGGTACTGAACCGCAAGAACAAGTGAGGGAGGCTCATCATGGTCAAGCTCATATTCCACGGACACTCGTGCTGGGAAGTTCAGACCGACAAACACCGCATGCTCTTCGACCCCTTTCTCAGCGGCAACGAGCTCGCCGACGTCGACGCCAAGCACTTCGACAAGCTCGACGCCATCCTCATCACGCACGGACACGGCGACCACCTGGGCGACATCGAGACCATCGCCAAGCGCACCGGCGCGCTCGTCGTGTCCAACAACGAGATCGCCGTCCACTACGGCCAGAAAGGCCTCGAGACCCACCCCCTGCACATCGGCGGCGGGCGCCAGTTTCCCTTCGGCCACGTCAAGCTCACTATCGCCCACCACGGCTCCACCGGCCCCAAGGGCGAATCCCTCGGCAGCCCCGCCGGCATCGTGCTGACGACGGAAGGGAAGAAGATCTACGACGCCGGCGACACCGGCGTGTTCCTCGACATGCAGCTCATCGCCCAGCTCAACGGCCCCTTCGACGTCGCACTCCTGCCCATCGGCGACAACTTCACCATGGGCATCGACGACGCCGTCAAGGCCAGCGAATTCATCAAAGCGCGCATGACCATACCCATGCACTACAACACCTTCCCCATCATCGAGGCCGACCCCGCCCACTTCGTCGAACGCGTCCGCTCCCACGGCCTCGACGCACGGGTCGTCGCGCCGGGGCAGACGTACGAGATTCCGTGAGGCGCCGTGACCGGAGGGCGGATTGGCTGACCCGTTGCCAAGTCCGCCCTCCCGTCGTACCATCAGACAGCCACTTTCCTTCCTGCGGTCATACACAATGAGGACAGGTCCATGAGGCTCACATTGGTGGAGAAGATTGCTGCGCGGTATGCGGTGGGGTTGAAGGAGGGGGAGGTCGTGCGCGCGGGGGATTTTGTCACGATTCGGCCCAAGCACGTGATGACGCACGACAACACGGGCGCGGTGATTCCGAAGTTTCGCGCCATCGGGGCGAAGGGGATCGCGGACCGCAAGCAGCCGGTCTTCGCGATCGATCACGACATCCAGAACACCTCTCCGGAGAATCTGGCGAAGTACGCGAAGATCGAGGCTTTTGCGAAAGAACATGGTATTGACTACTACCCGCCGGGGACGGGCATCGGGCATCAGGTGATGGTGGAGGAGGGCTACGTGACGCCGGGGAGCATGGTGGTGGCGAGCGATTCGCACGCGAACCTCTACGGGGCGGTCTCGGCGCTGGGCACGCCGGTGGTGCGCACGGACGCGGCGAGTCTGTGGGCGACGGGGACGACGTGGTGGCAGGTGCCGCCGGTGGCACGGGTGACGCTCGGCGGGCGGCTGCGCAAGGGTGTGATGGGGAAGGACGTGATCATCGCGCTCTGCGGGCTCTTCAATAGCGACGAGGTCTTGAACCACGCGGTGGAATTCGTGGGCGAAGGGGTGGCGGCGCTTTCGATGGACGAGCGTATGAGCATCGCCAACATGACGACGGAGTGGGGTGCCTTGGCGGGTGTGTTTCCGTTCGACGAGAAGCTTCGGGACTACCTGCACGGGCGTGTCGCCTACTTCGAGCGAGCAGGACGGCCGATGCGCTACACGCGCGAAGATGTGGACAAGTGGTTTGCGGAGCGGCTTTCGGTGGACGCGGGCGCGCGCTACGCGGTGGAGCTGGAGCTGGACCTGAC